>JANMSC010000227.1:0-6910 GCA_031388885.1 Gemmatimonadales bacterium
GATCCGCAGTTCCGGTCCTCGCCTGAGCGATGATCTGGAGACATACCACGACCGGGTTCGCGAAAGCGTTGTGACCCACCTCAATCCGGCGCTGGTGCGCCACTACCACGACGTGCTTGCTGCCGCACTCGAGGCGTCGGGCGACGCCGACGCCGAAACGCTGGCGGTGCACTTCGAGGGAGCAGGCGACCTCACACGGGCCGGATCATACTTCGCGCACGCTGCACGTACCGCTGCGGGTTCACTCGCCTTTGATCGGGCCGCGACGTTGTTCCGCCGCGCCCTCGAGCTGCACTCAGGGCACCGCGATGAACGGCATGAGCTGCAACGCGCGCTCGCCGACGCCCTCGCCAACGCCGGCCGCGGCTTCGATGCCGCCGAAGCGTATCTCGCCGCAGCGGACGGATGCGCCGGCGAAGAGCTCCTCACGCTGGAAGGGCTCGCCGCGACCCAGTACTGCATCAGCGGACACCCCGATCAGGGGCGCGGGATCTTCAAGCGAATTCTCGCTCGCGTGGGAATGCCGTTGCCGGATTCACCGCTCCGCGTCATTGTGGCGCTGGTGTGGCGGCGCACCTGGCTTCGATTGCGCGGCGTCGGGTTCACCGAACGCGTCGCTAGTCAGGTCGATCCGACCGTGCTGCGACGGATCGACTTGCTCTGGTCGGTCTCGACTGGGCTGTCGTTGCCCGATGCGTTGGGCGTCGCGTCGATGCAGACCAAGGGATTGCTGCTTGCCCTTGAGGCCGGCGAACCCTATCGGCTCGCCCGGTCACTGGCGTTCGAGGCGTTCCTCGTCAGTACGGCGGGATGGCCGACGGCGGCTCGTACCGCCGAGCTGTTCGCAAAGGCCGATGCCCTCGCGAGGCGGATCGACGATCCGCACGCACTCGGCATGGTGCGGCTGTCGGCTGGCCTCATCGCGCTCGACCAGACCCGGTTTGCCGACGCCATGGCACATTGCGAAGAGGCCGAGGCGATCCTGCGCAACCGATGCACGGGAGTGTGGTGGGAAGTCGCAACGGCCCGGTCGGTCATCGCGTGGACGCTCTGGCACCGCGGGCACTGCGACGAGTTGCGGCGTCGTGCGACCGCGTACATCAGCGAGGCGCGCGATCGGGGCGACATGTTCACCGTGACCAACCTTGGCGCGGTGGCGTTGCCGCACCTGAGCCTGGTGGCGGATGATCCGGTAACGGCGGCCCGGGAAGTCGATGAGGCGATCGCCGCGTGGGGTGTCCAGGGATTCCACCTGCAGCACGTCGCGGCGATGCTGAGCCGGGCGCACATCCACCTGTATCGTGGCGATGGTCCGGCGGCGTTGGCGCACATCGACTCCCTCTGGCCGGCGCTCCGCCGAGCGCTACAGCTCCGGACCCAGATTGTGAGAATCATGATGGTCGACCTGCGGGCGCGCTGCGTGCTGGCCGCGGCGTCGGTCGCGCGCGACCCCCGACCGCTCGCCAGGCGTGCCGAGCGATATGCGCGGCAAATCGACCGCGAGCAGACGGCGATGAGCAAGCCGTTCGCGGCAACGCTGCACGCCGGGGTCGCGGCACTGCGGGGCGAGACCGACACCGCGGTGGGTCACCTGCGTCGCGCGATGCATGACTACGCGGTGTTCGACGATCGGCTACGCACAGCTGCGGTTCACCACCTGCTCGGGATGTATCTCGCGGGTGACGCGGGCGCGGAGCATCGCGCTGCGGCTGGTGCGGCGTTTGCGCGAGAACGGGTCCGGCGACCGGTGGGGATGGTGGCGCTGTACGCGCCGGGGCATGGGGGGTGAGACGAGAAGCGAGAAGCGAGAAGCGAGAAGGGAGAAGCCCACACCTCACAACGGCCATTAGCTTCCGATCATGCGAATCGCACTCCTGCTGACGATCGTCATCGCCCTGCCGCTCTCCGCCCAAACGCCGACCATCCCATTCACCCCTGGCATGGTCATCACGCGATCCGTCAAGATTCACCCCGGGACGTACGTCGCACCGGCTGGTGATTCGGGAACAATCACGATCCGCGGTTCGAATCTCACTGTCGACCTGCGCGGCGTCGAGCTAGTCGGCACCGAGCACCGCGACCGTCCCGACCGGCTCACGGGCACCGCGATCCGCATCGATGGCGGACGCAACGTCACGGTGCGCGGTGCCACGGTCCGGGGCTACCGCCTCGGTATCATCGCCCGCGGGGTGCGCGGGCTTCGCCTGCTCGACAACGACCTGTCGCACAACTGGAAAACTCGCCTGATGAGCGGGATCGAAAAGGAGTCGCTGGTCGACTGGATGTCGTATCACCAGAATGAGAAGGACGAGTGGTTGAAGCACGCCGCGGCGATCTATCTGGTCGATGTGCGGGGCGGTGAGATCAAGGGAAACCGGGTGTGGCAGGGCCAGAACGCCCTGCTGATGACGCGCAGCGACTCCCTCACGATCTGGAACAACGACTTTTCGTTCAACTCCGGACTCGGCATCGGGATGTACCGATCATCACACAACACCATCATGCACAACAAGATCGACTGGAATGTCCGCGGCTACTCACACGGCTTTTTCAATCGCGGGCAGGACTCCGCCGGCCTGCTGATGTACGAACAGAGCTCCAGCAACATCGTCGCATTCAACTCGGTGACCCACTCAGGTGATGGGCTCTTCCTGTGGGCCGGGCAATCGACGATGGACTCGGGCAAGGGTGGCGCCAACGACAACCTGTTCTATGCCAACGACTTCTCGCACGCCCCCACGAACGGGATCGAAGCCACGTTCTCGCGCAATGTGTTCGCGGGGAATCGCGTCGAGGAAAACTGGCACGGCGTGTGGGGCGGCTACTCCTACGAGTCGGTGTTCATCGGCAACGACTTCCGTAACAACGTCGAAGGAATCGCGATCGAACACGGGCAGAACAACCGAATCATCGGCAACACCTTCAGAGGCGACACCACCGCGATCCGCCTCTGGTGGAACAAGATCGAACCGTCCGACTGGGGCTATCCCAAGTTCCGCGATACCCGTTCTCGCGATGTGGTGATCCTGGGCAACACGTTCACCAACACGCGGCTTGCCCTGCGCGTCGACAACACCCAACGCGCCCGCATTGACGGCAACGCGTTTGCCGGCGTCGATTCGCTCACCCGGCTGAGCGGTGATACCACTGGGTGGATGATGACTCCGGATCAGCTGGTGGCCGCGACGGTCCCGATCCCCGCAGAGTACCGAGTGACGAAGTTGGTCGGCGGGATCAACGCGACGATTCCGGCCGGGGCGATGCGCGGCCGGCATACGATCATCGTCGATGAGTGGGGCCCGTACGATTGGAAGAGCCCGAAGCTCTGGCCCGTGGGGCGTTCCGACGCGATACCGCAACAGTTGCGCGTACTGGGGCCTGCCGGGCGATGGGCTGTTGCGAGCCGCGACGGTGTGGCCAGTGTATCGGCCGAATCTGGGCGAGTGGGCGACACGATCGTCGTCACGCCCGACGCGGGACGCCCCAACGATTGGCGCATCGAACTCGAGTATCGTGGCGGCGCGGTGACCACCCCGTTCGGCGATCGAATTGGAGCGGGCAACTCTCCGCGATTCGCGTGGGAACGTCGCGTCCCGACCACGGCGTGGAGCGTTCGGTTCGTCGCGTGGGACTCGGCCACCACGCCGCGCACAGATGCAGCGTCCGTCACGCGTGCGCTCGCCGGAGCGGCAGTGGCCGCGATCGACACGAACCGGCTCGACCACACCTGGTATCGCCCACAACGGAAGGAGATTCCGCAAGCACGGGTGTTGACTGGTGCCACGACCACCGTGCGGCTAGCCTCGGGAAGGTATGTGGTCCGGACCATCGCCGACGATGCTGTGCGGGTGTACATCGATGACCGCCTGGTGCTCGACGACTGGGCCACTCCGGGTGAGTCGCGGGTGCGCGAGGCAACGTTCGAGGCCTCCGGCGCCCACCGCATCAGAGTCGAGCACCTGCAGATTGAAGGATGGTACGAGTTGCGCGTCGATATCGTGAGGGAAGACTGACATGGCGTTGACCGATGACGATCGGGGCACGATTCGGCCGCTGGTGATCGGGATCGTTGGTGGGTCGGGGTCGGGCAAGACCACGGTCGCGCGCGCCATTCAGGAAGTGACGGGCGTGGCCGCGGCGTTGATCGATCACGATGCCTACTACAAGGACCTGGCCGACCTCTCGCTTGACGAGCGCCGGCGGGTCAACTTCGATCATCCCGATTCGCTCGACAACGAACTCCTCGCGACACACCTCCGCCATTTGAGCGACGGGCACGCGATTGACAAGCCGACCTACGACTTCGCGCTGCATACCCGCGCCGAGGCCACGCTGCGGGTTGAGTCGCGCGACATCATCATCGTCGATGGGATTCTCCTGTTCGCTGATGCGCGGTTGCGCGAACTGTTCGATATCAAGATCTATGTCGATGTGGCCGATGACGTCCGGTTTATCCGCCGACTCAAGCGCGACGTCGAAGAGCGCGGGCGGGCGATGGACGATGTCATTCGGCAGTACCTGACCACGGTGCGACCGATGCATCTCGAGTTTGTCGAGCCGTCGAAGCGGTGGGCCGATGTCATCATCCCGGAGGGCGGTCACAACCGGATCGGCGTGGAGATGCTCATCGCTCGGGTGCGTGAAGAACTCCAGCGCCGGCAGCACCCCGCCTGATGCGGTTGTGGCATGTTGGCGGGCACGTCGCCGCCGTGATTGCGGTGGCTGCATGCGGGGAGTTGCCATTCGTGAGCGCGCAGGACGCGCCGTTCAGCGGCGCGACGTATCTCCGCATCCAGCGCCTCAGCGACCCACGAATCTCGCCTGACGGTCGCTCGGTGCTTTTCACCAGAGCTACCGCCGACACCATCGCCAACCGCTGGGCCGACACCGTCTGGGCGATCCACAGCGACGGATCGGATCCGCGCGCCCTGGGAGCGGGCCACCGCGCTGCATGGTCGCCTGACGGCGAATACGTGGCCTATCTCGACGGCGCGCAAGGCAGTGCGCAGATCATGGTGCGACGCATTCAGCCCGGTGCCCCGGTCGCCACACTCACCACCGGATCGGAGTCGGTGCGGGCGTTCCGCTGGTCGCCCAACGGCCGCCAGATTGCGTTCACGATGTTGGTTTGTGATTCGAACGGTGCCAGCGTGGGTGACCGGAGGGTCAGCGTCATCAGCCCTCTGCGCGCCAAGGTTGCGGGATCGATACAGCTCTTTGTCGTTGACGTGAGTGGCGCGTTGATGCGTCAGGTGACGAGCGGCTCGACAATCGTTGGCGCCCTCGATCCAGGTGTGCCGGATCACATCCCGTTCGACTGGCTTGACGCGAACACCCTGGTCTTTGACGGCGACTCCGATGCCGGCGCGGGCGCTCGCTATCTCACCTCGCAACTGCACGCAATCGATATTGCGACAAGTACCGTCCGGCGCATCACCACTCGGCTGGGCCTCTGGCATTCGCCGGTGGTGTCTCCCGATGGCCGGTGGATCGCCTTCACCGGCCTTCCCAAGTCGCCGGACAGTTACCGCGCGCAGGATCTCTACGTCATCCGGCCAGACGGTACCGCGATGAAGCTTCTCACCACGGGGCTCGAGCGCGATCCGCTCGACGTGCAGTGGGCCAGCAACGTCGATCTCTGGTTCGTGGCGCAGGATCGTGGTGCGGTCAACACGTTCAGCGCCAGCACCAAGGCGGCGCGCGCGCGCGCCGGATCGAATGGGGCGCACCGGGTCTCGCTCGGCGGCGTGTCTCCGCGCGGCGGCTTCGGCGTGGTGGTGCGATCGAGCGGCCACCATCCCGACGAGATCGATCGGTTTCCGTTGCGCCGCCCGTGGGAACTGGCACAGCTGACGCACGTCAACGACAACGCCCTTGCCGGTGTCGCGTTGGGCGAGGTCGAGGAGCTCGACCTCCGGGGTGCCGACGGTACGCCGGTGCAAGGGTGGCTGCACAAACCCCCGGGATTCAGCGTGTCCCGCCGGTATCCGTTGGTGCTCGAGATTCACGGCGGCCCGCACGCGATGTTTGATGGAGGATTCGATCCACTCGTCCACCAACTCGCTGGTCGCGGGTCGCTCGTGCTCCGCATCAACCCTCGCGGCTCCACTGGCTACGGCAACGATTTCGGCAATCGACTCGGCAGCGCCTATCCCGGCGCAGACGCCGAGGACTTGCTCGCTGCGCTGGACCAGGTGATTCACACCGAGTGGGTTGATACGACCCAGATCTACGTCACAGGGTGCGGCGGCGGTGGCATGGTAACGAGTGCGCTTATCGCGCGCAGCACTCGCTTCGCGGCGGCCACAATGCGCTGTGGCGCGGACTGGGTCGCGTTTGCCGCGCCGACTGCGGTCAACGACGCGGTCTTCGCCCGGCCGATGCGAGTCGATCCGGTGGCGTGGCTGGAACAATCACCGCTGCGCGCGGTGGGATCGATGGGGACGCGATTGCTGCTCATCGCTGGTACGGAGACGCCGGCCTCGCCGGTCGCGATCGGCGCCACATTGGGCACGGCACTGGCGTTGCGTGGCGTCGCGACAATGTCTGTGCGCGTTTCTGGAGAAGCGTGGGGTACGACGTCAACGCCGCTGGGGTGGCTGCGAACGGCGGATGCGCTGGCGTGGTGGTTTGGGCCGTATCGGCGGTAACGCGCGGCGCAACGTAGGGGCGGTCCAGGCGCGAGGCATGCCTCGCACCTGATGGCCCCTACATCACCGCCGATACCGCTCCAGGTACACCAGATCATCTTCCGGGTCCTTCCTCGCCACATACGCCGTGCCCACACCGAAACCGACGAGGGTCGAATGCGGGTTGAGTGTGGCCTTGCCGGCCATCGCCCATCGGCCTCCAGATCGTCGTCGGCGACAGCGGACCGCCGTCGACCCGCGCCATCACTCGCACTTCGTTC
>JANMSC010000020.1:0-3641 GCA_031388885.1 Gemmatimonadales bacterium
TCGGTCCCCAGGTCCTTCTTCGTGCATCAGGTGCTGCAGGAGGCGCGTCTCGGACGAAGGCAAAGGTTCAAGCATCTCGCGCCAATGGATTGAAGGGCGGTCGTCCCCGAAAAGTTTCGCGAAAGACAGGGGCCTAACCCATGCGTGCGGCGGACGGCCGCGCAATATTGATGCGCCGGCGTCGCTCACGAACCCTGATGCACTCGGCCCCGCGGCCGCGGACGACTAATGGCGAAGACTCCCAAGCGCTCCACACCCGAATCCGTCGAGACCCTTATCCAGGAGGAGTCGAAGCGGAAGAACATCCCGACCGCAGACTACACATACGCCGGATACCTCGGGTCATACACCCTGGCAGCGAGATGATCACGGAGATCCGTCGGTTCTGATACGTTGGCCAGCCCCTCCGCGTACGCCGTGCGAGCCACCGACTCCGCGACGTTCAGCGAGACCGCCAGCATGCGCTCGATGGCGGGATAGACCGCCCCTGCCTCCAGTTCAGCGCGCGTGGTCGCCGCAACAAGCGCGTCTGCAGCGGCGAGAAACATCGACTCGGTGACGTGGCGCACGCCGACCCCCACGACGCCGAGCCCCAAGCCCGGGAAAATGTAGGCGTTGTTCGCCTGTGCGACGGTGCGCGGCACACCCTGCCACACCACCGGGCGGAACGGGCTGCCGCTCGCGAACACCACTCGCCCTTCGGTGCTGCGGTAGGCTTCCTCAGCAGTACACTCGGCTTGCGACGTCGGATTCGACATCGCAAAGATGATCGGCCGGCGGTTGCACGCTGCCATCGCGGCGAGCACGGGGTCGCTGAAGAGCCCACCCACACCGGTGAGACCGATGAGCGCCGTAGGACGCACCAGCGCCACGGCTGACGCCAGATCGTTCGTGCCAGCGTGCGGATGCGCGAACGGTTGCACCGATGCCGCGAGCCCGCGCCGGCCCGCGACCACCAGTCCGTCGCGATCGAAGAACCAGCAACGCTCGCGGGCGCTCGACTCGCTCATCCCCCCGCGCAGTAGTGCCGCGACTACCAACTCCGCCGCCCCGACGCCAACACCCGCGCCGACAAACATGATGCGCTGCTCGGCCAGGGGGACTCCGCTGATCCGACCGGCGTTGAGCAACCCGGCCAGCACTACGGCCGCTGTGCCCTGGATATCGTCGTTGAAGGTGCAGGCGCGCATCCGGTACCGCGCGAGCAGCTGCGACGCGTTGGTACTGGCAAAATCCTCGAACTGAATCAGGGCGCCCGGAAAGACATCCGCCGTGGCGTCGACGAACTCGTCAACCAGCAACAGATACTCCGCCCCGCGCAAGCGTCGCTGTGGCAGTCCGATGTAGTTGGGGTCGTTCCGGATCTCGTCGTTATCGGTTCCGACATCGAGCATCACAGGCAGGCCGAGCGCCGGGTCAAGGCCGCCGCACGCAGTGTAGAGCGTGAGTTTGCCGATGGGGATCCCCATTCCATACGCCCCGAGATCGCCCAGCCCAAGAATTCGCTCCCCGTCGGTGACGACGACCACCGATACCTGCTCGGCTGGCCAGTTTCTCAGGATGCTGCGAATGTGTCCGCGGTCGTGCGCCGAGACATACACGCCTCTCGTGCTGCGGAAGAGACGGCCGAACTTCCGGCACGCTTCGCCCACCGTCGGTGTATAGACGATCGGGAGAAACTCGGCGAGATGGTCGGTGACGGTACGATAGAAGAGTCGCTCGTTGCGATCGAGCAGCGCGACCAGCGCGAGATACTGGTCGAGCGGCGAACCGAGGCTGCGGAGGTAGGCGAGGACACGACGTTCCTGCTCCTCCTGCGTGAACACGCGGGGCGGCAGCAGCCCACGCAGGCCGAGGCGATCGCGCTCCGCCTCGGTGAATCCTGTTCCCTTGTTGAGTCGGGCATCCTGCAGGATTTCCACGCCGTGGGGCACTCTCCGCTCCGGCTGTTCCCCGACCGGCGTCTTGTCACTCATGACGCTTCTTTCGGCGGATCGATCACGTACGCCTCCATCGCGAAATACTCGGCCAACCCCAATCGGTCGAGCAACGCCGCGGTGTCCTTGTTGCGCGCCTCGACCCGTTGCCAGAACTCGCGATCGTCGTGCCCCGGAAACGGCGCCGAGTCCTTCTGCGACTGATGCTTGAAGATCGCCTGGATCTTGAGCTTGAGCTCCTCCTGCGCCAGCGGCACAAGCCACGTGGCCTCAACGACCGACCACTCCTGCCACGCCCCGCGATAGAGCCAGACCTCGGGCTGCACGCCGTCACCGGCCACTTCGGCGAGTGCGGCGTCGATCGCGTCCTTGCAGAGTCGGTGTGTGCCGTGGGGGTCCGACAGGTCGCCCGCGACGAGCACGAGGTTGGGGCGCACCTCGAGCAACAGGTCGCGCACGATCGCGATGTCGGCTGGCCCGACTGGATCCTTGCGGACCTTGCCGGTGCGATAAAACGGGAGGTCGAGAAAGCGCGCGTCGTTCCGCGACATGCCGAGCGTTTCGATGCCGCTCACCGCCTCGGCCTCGCGAATCACGCGCTTGAGGTCCTGCACCTCCTCCGAGTCGATGTCGCCCGCGTCCTTCGCTGCCAGAAAGTGTCGCACCCGCTCGGTGAGCGTGTCGGTGCGGCGGCGCGCCAGGTGATCGTCGTGTGCCAGGCGCTCGAGGACCTCGATATAGCGCAGGACGTCGTGGTCGAAGACGGCGATGTTGCCGCTGGTGCAGTAGCCGACCACAATGCGGTTGTCGTTGAGGTGCAACTTGCGCAGGAGGCCGCCCGCGGAGATGACATCGTCGTCAGGGTGCGGCGAAAAGCAGATGACCGTCTTGCCCTTTGGCAGCTTCGACTGCCCGCGAATCTTCGCTCCCAGCGCGTTGAACACCCGACCGTTGACCGGCCCCGCCGCCCCGCTCTCGGCGAGCAACGATGCGAGGTGATGTTCGATGTAGTCGCGCTCGGTGAGCTTGAGGATGGCGTGACCCGTCTCGAGCGAAAGCCAGACGACCGCCTGTAGTTCGAGTGCCGGCGTCCACTGCACCTCGTCGAGCAGCCACGGCGTGGCAATCCGGGTGAGCTGCGCCGACGCCGATTCATCGCAGTACACGGTGACGCTCGGGTGCGATTGCAGGAAGGTCGCGGCCACATCGTGATCGACGTCGCCTTCCACTGCGCGCCGGATGATCGCGGCCTTGTGTTCACCAGTCGCGAGCAGCACGATCTCGCGTGCCGCAAGAATCGTCGCGACCCCCATCGTGACGGCATGACGCGGCACGTTCTGTTCGCCGAAGAAGTGGGCCGCCGCATCGCGACGCGTGATGGTGTCGAGGGTCACGAGGCGAGTGCGCGACTCGGCGCCGGAGCCGGGTTCGTTGAAGCCGATGTGACCGGTCTTGCCGATGCCGAGGAGTTGCAGGTCGATCCCGCCCGCATCGACGATCAGTTGCTCGTATCGCGCGCAGTCGCCGGCGACAGCGTCACGCGCGATGTCGCCGCGTGGCACATGGCAGCGCGCCGGGTCGAGGTCGACGAGGTCGAACAAGTGCTCGCGCATGAAGCGGTGGTACGAATGGATCGAGTCGCGATCCATCGGCCAGTACTCGTCGAGGTTGAATGTGGTGACGTTCGCGAACGAGAGGCCATCG
>JANMSC010000230.1:0-6238 GCA_031388885.1 Gemmatimonadales bacterium
CCTGCTGCACGATGGGCGCCCGATGGTGGCCGACTTCGGCATTGCGCTGGCCCTGAGTGCCGCCGCGGGCGGCCGGATGACCGAAACAGGAATGTCCCTCGGTACGCCGCACTACATGAGTCCGGAGCAGGCAACGGCGGAAAAGGAGATCACCGCGCGCAGCGACGTCTATTCGCTCGGTAGCGTGCTCTACGAGATGCTGACGGGCAATCCGCCGCATACCGGGTCGTCGGCGCAGCAGATCATCATGAAGATCATCGTTGAGCCGGCCGAAGCGGTGACGAAGTATCGCAAGTCGGTGCCACCGAACGTGGCGGCGGCGGTGGCGACGTCGCTGGAGAAGCTGCCAGCTGATCGCTTCGCGAGCGCGGCAAAGTTCGCGGAAGCGCTCGCGAACCCCGGATTCAGCACCGCACGACTGACAAGCGTCGACACGCGGGCGCTGAGTGCCCGGTCATGGATTCGGGATTCGCGAACGGTTGGCGTGATGGCGATCGCTGCGATCGCGTTAGCCGCTTTCGCGTGGGCGTCGGGTCGTGAGGCGCCCGTATCCGGACCGATCGCATACGATGTAGGGTTGCCTGACAGTGTGGCGCTGCGGAGTACGCGGAATGTAGGGTTCGCGGTGGCACCCGCTGGCAATTTCGTCGTGTACGAGACCGCGCGAGACTTGGGTTCCGAGCTATGGTATCGCTCGCTGCGTGACGCCACGACCAAGCGCATCGACGGGACTGAAGGCGGCTCGACGCCGACAATCTCACCGAATGGCGAGCGGGTTGCTTTCTTCCGCAACCGCAGTGAGGTCTGGACAGTGGAAGTCGTGCCGGTGGCAGGCGGCGCTCCCACGACGCTCGGCCCCGGCAGCGGCGACGGATTCCTTGACTGGCTGGCGGACGATCGCCTTCGAGTGGTGGACAATGACGGCAACCGCACGCGCTGGTTCGATCCCGGTGGTGGCCCCACGACTACCCTCGCGACGCGGTATTGCATTATGCCGTTTCAGCTGCCCGACCCGTCCCTGACACTGTGCGGCGGCGGTGGTGAGCGTTTCGCGTACACGATCCAGACCCGTGAGCGAGAAGCGTCGAGTATGATCTGGACCAGCATCGACGATCTGTCGCCGGTGATCGGATCGCACTTTCAGCTCGTGGATGCCCGATATCTCGTTTATGTGACCGTTGGTGGTGACCTGGTCGCTGCACCGGTCGATGTTGCAGTCGGTCGAGTTGGCCGACCGGTGCGCATGGTCAGCGGGCTCGGGCGACGGGAGTACAGTGGAGCAGGGACGTACGGCCTCTCCCGTTCCGGCACGCTGGTCTATGCGACCGGTGTCAATCAGCCGGTTGGCCATCTCGTGGTCGCCCGCGAAGGCAAACTCGACACGTTACCAGTCGGACACGACGCATTTCTGCGATTCTCGATGAGTCCTGACGGGCGGCGCCTCGCCGCCGTCGTCGAGGGACTCGAAGGAGAAGAACTGCGAATCTACGACCTCCAGACTGGAAGGCACGTGACGTGGGTGAGTCGCACCGAAGTGCGTCAGCCGGTGTGGAGCCCCCGAGGCGATCGGCTGCTCTTCATCACAAGTGATTCGGTGTTTGTTGGTTCTCCGGAACAAGCGGGCGCGCCCGAGTTTGTGTTCCACAACTCGGGAACGTTTGAGGGATTCTCGTGGATGAGCGACGACAGGGTGATCGGCGTGTTGTGGGGTCAGTTTCTCGCGGCGGCGCTGCATGTCGCGAAGCACCCTGCGGTTCTCGACACGTTGGTGCCCGACGTGTCATTCGTCCGGCCATCTCCTGATGGCCGGTGGCTCGCTTACTCCAATCGCGGTATCACGGAGATCTGGCTCGAACCACTACCTCGAAACGGCCAGCGGTATCAGGTCGCGTCAGGAAGCATTGACGAAGCGCACTGGCTTTCGAATGGTGAGCTGGCGATTACGTCGTATGATCGCACGGGTTATCGGGTTGAACGCGTCACTGTCAGCCCCGCAACGAATCCGCCGGTCGGACCAAGGCGGCCGTGGCTCCGGCTTCCCGAGTTTCGCGGGACGGCGGGCCAGTCGTCGGCGCTCAGCCCTGATGGTGGTGTGATCTACGTCCGCGGTACGGCCGAGCGGCCAGTGCACTACCTGCGCGTCATCCCGGGCTGGGTCGAACAGATGAAGCGGACCGTTGACGAGGCAAACCAATGAGCGCTCTGCTCTCGCGCCTCGGCGCCGCGCTCGCCGACCGCTACCGCATCGAACGCAAACTTGGTGCGGGCGGGATGGGCCTCGAGCCCGCGGCTGAGAGCCGCGGCTCGGCGGAGGTCGCTGAAGCGACGACGGGATTGTTCAAGCCGGACATGGTCGTCCAGACTCGCTGGACAACGAGCCGATGGCGCATGGTGCAACGTCAGGAGTCGGCCAGTTGACCCACGAATCCTGCCAGCGCGCGGGGTGTCGCTTTAGCGACATCAGCCGAGCCGTCGCTTCAGCGACGAGCATGCGATGACCGATGTTCCGGCCCGGCTCGCCGCTGCATTGTCCGACCGCTACGCGCTCGACCGCGAGCTCGGCGCCGGCGGGATGGCCACGGTGTATCTCGCGCACGACATCAAGCACGACCGCAAGGTCGCCATCAAGGTGCTGCGCCCCGAACTCGCGGCGGTGATCGGCGCCGAGCGATTCCTCGCCGAGATCAGGACGACGGCGAATCTGCAGCATCCGCACATCCTGCCCCTATTCGATTCCGGCGTTGCGACATCACCCTCGATGACGGATGATCGATCATCCATCATCGATCATCCATCCTCCAGCTTCTTGTTCTATGTGATGCCCTACGTCGAAGGCATCTCGCTCCGTGACCGGATGACCCGCGAGAAGCAGCTCCCGATTGCTGAAGCGGTGCGCATCGCCACCGAGATCGCGGCCGCACTCGACTACGCCCACCGACACGGCGTGATTCACCGCGACATCAAGCCCGAAAACATCCTGTTGCACGACGGCAGTGCGCTGGTCGCCGACTTCGGCATTGCCCTCGCCGCGAGCAAGGCCGGCACGCGCATGACCGAGACCGGCATGTCGCTCGGCACGCCGCAGTACATGTCGCCCGAGCAGGCGATGGGCGAACGCGAACTCGACGCGCGCAGCGACGTGTATGCACTCGGCTGCGTGACCTACGAGATGCTCACGGGCGAGCCGCCTTTCACGGGCCCCACCGCGCAGGCGATTGTCGCCAAGGTGATGACCGCCGAACCGGCCGACGCGACGTCGTTGCGGAAGACGATCCCGGTGCACGTGGCCGATGCGGTGCACACGGCGCTACAGAAATTGCCAGCCGACCGGTTTGCGACGGCGGCGGAGTTCGGGGCGGCGCTCGCGCGGCCGAGCACGACCGCGCAGCGCTTCACCGGACAACGGAGATCGGCTCCATCGCACGGGCGGCGCCGCCTCACACCGTGGGGCCTTGCTCTACTCGCGATCGGTGCCGCAGCGTGGGGTTGGCTCCGTCCGGGGTCCGTCTCGCCGGTCATTCGATACGGTCTGGCACTGCCCGCCTCTCAGGCCATGGCTGGTGCCTTGCTGGCCCCCGTCCCGGCTCCGGATGGTTCGTATCTTGTCTATTTCGGCCGCGGGGACGGCGGCGACCAACTCTGGTTGAAGCACCGCAACAGCTACACCGCCGCACCAATTCCCGGCACCGCCGGGGCACAAAGCTTTGCGATTTCGCCTGACGGCGGGTCGATCGCATTCATCGTGAATGGTCGGCTCAACAAGATTCCCGTGACGGGTGGCACCCCCGTGCTGTTGGCCAGCGACAACATCGGAAGCAGCTTCGGTGTGACGTGGCTCGACGACGATACCATCGTGTACGTGTTGCGAGGGGCCGCGGGCCTGATGCGCGTGTCCGCCGATGGTGGTGCACCGACGGTGCTCTGGCGCCCGGACTCGATGATTGTCCTGGGTCCCAACGCCCTTCCCGACGGTCGGGGGGTGCTCTTCCAATCGTGCCAGGCCGGCTGTGCAGAGACCCAACTCTGGGCCATTAACCTGAAGGGTGACAGTGCACGTCTGCTGGTGCGAGGCGCACTCGCGGGTGCCTACATCGAACCGGGGCAACTTGTCTACGCCACCGACGCGGGTGCGCTGTTCGCTGTCCCGTTCGACCTGAAGCGCCTCGAGCTCACAGGGACAGCGATCGCACTCGGAGAACAGGTCTCGGTAAACAGCGGACAACAGGTCCGGCTTTCAGCGGGGGGCACGCTCGTCATGCTGACCCCGGGCGCGAGCACCGGTCAGACGTTTGACATGGCCTGGGTCGGCCGCGATGGAAAGGAAACGCCGGTTGACACGAGTTGGACGTTCAAGTTGACGTCGCTTGGAAACAACCACGGATGGGCGCTCTCTCCCGATGGGTCACGCCTCGCGATCGGCCTCTCCACCACGGCAGGCGATGATATCTGGGTCAAGCCGCTGCCCAGCGGGGCTCCGTACCGAGTCTCGTTCGACCCGTTCTCAGACAACCGCCCCCGCTGGAGTGCCGACAATCGATTCATCACCTTCGTCGGCGTGCGTCGGCCGGGCGGGATTTACCGACACCGCGCCGACGGCACCGGGACCGATTCGCTGTTGGTTGAAGGCGCGTTTGACGAAGGCCTGCTGTCTCCCGACGGAAAGTGGCTGGTGATTCGTCAGGGGTCGGTTGGTGCGATGACTGGTGGACGCAACATCACGGGGCTCCGCCTGGGTGTCGATAGTGTGCCGGTGGCAGTGCTTGCAACCGAGTTTGATGAGATGGCGGTCGCACTCTCTCCCGATGGCAAATGGCTGGCGTATCAGTCCGACGAAACCGGTCGCACGGAGATATTCGTGCGGCCATTTCCGAACACCGACGCCGGGAAAAAACAGGTATCCAGTGGCGGCGGCGTCGCGCCGCTCTGGTCGCGCGATGGCACGGAACTTTTCTACTTGAGCAGCACCAACGACATGATGGCTGCTCGGGTGATACCCGGCGTAATGATCGACGTGAGTACGCCGGCTGTGTTGTTCCGTGTACGTGATGCCCTGCTTGGCGCCGAGGCCAACTGGTACACCCCGTGGGACGTTGCGCGCGATGGTCGGTTCATCATGGCGCGGCTGGTCAGCAAGAATGAAGATGAGGCGGGTGCGATCGTCGTGGTTGAGAACTGGATCCAGGAACTGAAGGCGAAGGTGAAGCGGTGATCACCGCGCTTGAGCGCCTGACCGCCGCGCTTGCCGACAAGTACCGCATCGACCGCGAGATCGGCGCGGGCGGCATGGCGACGGTGTATCTCGCACACGACATCAAGCACGACCGCAAGGTCGCGATCAAGGTCTTGCGACCCGAGCTCGCGGCGGTGATCGGCGCCGAGCGATTCCTCGCGGAGATCAAGACCACGGCGAACCTGCAGCATCCGCACATCCTGCCGCTGTTCGACTCGGGCGCGGCGGATTCCTTTCTGTTCTATGTGATGCCGTTCATCGACGGCGAATCGCTGCGCGACCGGCTCTCGCGCGACAAGCAGCTGCCGATTCGCGATGCCGTGCGCATCGCAACGGAAGTGGCGGGTGCACTCGACTATGCCCACCGCCACGGCATCGTGCACCGCGACATCAAGCCCGAGAACATCCTGCTTCACGATGGCCGCGCATTGGTGGCCGACTTCGGCATCGCGCTCGCCGCCTCGACCGCTGGCGCCCGTATGACCGAGACCGGGATGTCGCTCGGCACGCCGACCTACATGAGTCCCGAGCAGGCGATGGGCGAGCGGACCCTCGATGCGCGCACCGACGTGTACGCGCTCGGCTGCGTGACGTATGAGATGCTTGTGGGCGATCCACCATTTCTCGGGAGCACCGCGCAGGCGATCGTCGCGAAGGTGATGACCGAGAAACCGTTGTCGCCGACCCGGGTCCGGGACACGGTCCCCGACCACGTCGACGATGCAGTGTTGACGGCGTTGGAAAAGTTGCCAGCCGATCGATTTGCCACGGCGGCCGAGTTTGCCGCGGCGCTGACCGGTCCCGGAACGACGAGCAGCCGGACTGGGCGTCCGTTCGCTGCACGAGTGACATCGACTCGGCGGTCGCGCTTTGTGTGGCCTGTGGCGACGGGTGTGCTTGGAGTCGCGGCGCTCTGGGGTTGGCTGCGACCGCGCCCCTCCGCTGCCCCGAGCCGCCAGCGCGTGGTTCTGTGGAAGTCGGAATTTTCCGACTTCCTGAGTCCGAGCT
>JANMSC010000270.1:0-1667 GCA_031388885.1 Gemmatimonadales bacterium
GGGGGAGTCGTGTATTGAAGAAGATAACGGCATCCACATTTCGATCGATCGGTATTGATCGATCGAACGCCTTTTCCAGCGAGATGGGTGTCGGTCCGATCAATGGGGCCGCCATCGTGATGATCAACAGGATCCCGATCAGCAACATCATGACCCGCCCGGGATGGACAGCGCGATCGATGCGGGTCATCGCGTCAGTCCCACGATCGGCGCCCCCGCCGGCGATGTGGCCCCCCAGAGCGCGGCGCCGTACACCGATTCCAATCGCGCGGGCGTGAGCACCTCGGCCGGGGTTCCAAGCGCCTCGATGCGTTTGCCGTGCAGCACGGCCAGTGTCCGGCAATAGAGACCGGCCAGGTTCAGGTCGTGAGTCACGATGACGACCGTGAGGCCCGTTTCCTCGTTCAGCCGTACCAGCAGTCGAAAAATCGATTGCTGGTGGGCCAGGTCGAGCGAGGCGGTCGGTTCATCGAGCAGCAGAATCTTCGGCTCCTGCGCCAACGCACGGGCCACCAGGACCATCTGCCGCTCGCCACCGGAGAGTTGGCCCAACGGGCGACAGGCGAGGTCTTTGATGCCGACGGCCGTCATCGCGCGGCCAACCGCGGCGTGATCGTTGGCGGTCTCCGCGGAGAGAAGCCCGGAAAGCCAGGGGGTGCGCCCCATCATGACGATTTCGCTGACGCGATAGGGAAAAGCGTGCGGCTCCGCCTGCGGCACCACCGCAATGCACCGGGCAATGTCCCGGCGTTTCCAGTTTTGGAGCGGCGTATCGTCGAGCCGGACACCGCCGCCGGACGGCTTGAGCGCCCCCGACAACAGGTGCAACAGCGTGCTCTTGCCCGCGCCGTTCGGGCCGACGATACCGAGGAAGGCGCCGGCCGGGATGTCGAGCGTGGCGCCATTCAGAACGGCGGCACCCGGATGGTAGGCAAACGAAATGTCGGTTGCGGTGAGGCGACCGCCAATTGCCGGGGAGGTCATGGCCACCGGGGTACCGGCGCGCTCGCGCGCGTATCGGAATGGGAGCGGATGACCGCGGCCAGCTTGCGCCCCGTGTTCACCATGTCGATGCCGTTGATGGTCATGTGGTCGTCGTCCATGACAATGACCCGACCGTTGCGAACGGCGGCGAGGGTCGGCAGTTCCTTCCAGAGTTGGATCATGGCAAGTTTTTGTTCAGGCAGAGCCAGGCCACCCAGGTGCCGTTCGAGGATCAGCTCCGGGTTCATCGTCAGGAGCGATTCCTTGCTGATGATCGGATATCGGCCGGCGCTCGGCGGGATGACGTTGCGGCCACCGACCATCGTCAGCAATTCGTTGAGATAGGTGGGATGCCCCACGGCGTAGATCTGTTCGAGCGCTCCCTCGGTGTGACCGAGGATCATCAGCGTCGAAACCGGCGCCCCGGTGGCACCCGCCGCCTGCAACGAATCGAGTCCGCTGTTCATGTCGTTAATGATGGTTTCAGCCCGATCCGCGGCACCGATGGCTAGAGCCACCAACGCCCAAATCACTGCTCAACCCCACGCTCACATCCTCGCGCACACATCAAAATCCGTGAGCCCCTCTGCCATCGAAATGCGTGATCTCACGCGTCTGGTCCCGCGAAATTCGTGCCCAGTCCCACCCATTGCCGGCGGCCTATACTCTGGCGCACGTACGCG
>JANMSC010000275.1:0-4633 GCA_031388885.1 Gemmatimonadales bacterium
TGGCAGGCGTCGTCCGTGAGCCCCTCCAGAAGCGGTGCGAGGTCGACGCCGGCTCCCAAGCTGAAGTACTCCGCTGCCAGCGGGCCGGAGGCGACACCGAAGCCGGGAAGATGGCGCGCAACGGCGCCGGGAGCGTCGATCTTGATCGGGATGTCGTTCTTGGTGGTATGCATGATGTCTGTCCTTTGGGTTGGGTGATCAGGGTGTGAGTAGCGGCTCGCTCAGAGGGAGCGGCCGGTGAACGCGACGAGGCGCTCCAGTTGGCTGGCATCTTCGGGTGCGGTGGTCGCCTCCTTGAACGTGTCGCCGTCCCGCATCTGGGCGCTGAGCGCGCCTCGCGCGAACTCGTCCACCGACGTGATCACGGTGGGTGGGAGGTCATAGTCCAAGCCGGTGGCGGTTGCGAGATCCCAACCATGGATGAGGCCGTCGAACGCGACGAATCGTGCGAACACCGATCCGGGCATCTTGCCCATCGGCGCGCTGATGATGCGTTCCGTTGCGCCCGGGGACTTGATGGCAACGAGCAGATCGTCCATGGCCGCGCGGAACTCGGCGGCGGGGACGCGGTCGTGGACGGTCGGCGCCTTCACCTCGGGGGCTTCCTCGCCTCGAAACCAGTAGGCGAAGGAACCGCCGAGAACCATCATGTGATCGAGCACGTCGTGCACGGTGAACTGGGCGCACGGCGTCGGGTAGTTGAGTTGGCTGGGTTCGATGCGGTCGACCATCGCGTTGAGGGTCGGCAGGATGTACGAGAGCTGCTCGGTGGGTTCCATGTTCTTGCCTTTCGATGGTTCGTTGTTCGATGAACGCCTCAGCGACCCGAGGTGTTATCGAGAAGGCGTGACAATCGGTGTCACAATGGGACAATGGATGAACTTTCAGCGGTACGTGCGGCGCTGGACCGCGGAGAATGGCAGCTCGCGCTCGACCTGCTCGCTACCGCCGGGTCGGAATCGAACCGCGCCGAGGGTCTCGAACTTCGAGCTCGTGCTGCCTACGGCAACGGAAACTTCGAAGCGTCAGTGTCCGCGTGGGAAGACCTGCACGCACTGCTCACTGCTGAGGGTGATGTGACCGGGGCCGCAATGGCTGCGGCCATGGTCGCGATGTTTCTCATGATGGACACCGGATTGATGGCCCCCGTGCGCGGGTGGTTACGACGCGCGGAACGACTGCTCGATGGTCACGGCGAAGCACCTGCCCACGCGATCATCGCGATGGTGCGCGGCTACGAACGCTTGATGTGCGGTGACATGGGTGCGGCAGGCGAGAACGCGGCGCTGGCGATCGAGCTCGGCTCCCGCCTCGGTGTCGCGCCGGCCGTCGTGATCGGGCGGGTCTGCACCGCGCGGGTCACGATCTTCAGTGGTCAGGTCGAGGAAGGACTCGACCTGCTCGTCGAGATCGCCATCGATCTGATGTCGGGTGAGGTCGACCCGCTCACGACCGGGATGATGTATTGCGAGTTGATCTGTGCGGCGCAAGGAATGGCACTCCATGACCGGGCGAGCGAGTGGACAGACGTAATGGATCGCTGGCGGCACGGTGCTGCGATCGGGGGCATCAGCGGCCGATGTCGAGTGCATCGCGCCGAGATCCTCCGGATCTCCGGACCGTGCGATCTCGCTGAGGCAGAGGCGCTCGGGGCATGTGAGGAACTGCGTCCATGGATGCGCCGCGAGTTCGGCTGGCCGCTGGTGGAACTCGGCAACATCCGGTTGCGCAGAGGCGATCTGGCCGGCGCGGAAGAGGCGTTCATGGCGGCTCACGCGCGCGCCTGGTCCCCTCATCCGGGACTCGCGTTGTTGCGGCTGGCGCAGGGTGACATCGATTCGGCAACGAAGATGATCGCTGACGCGATTGCGCATCCCTTCGATGTCCCCTCGAAGGAGCGGCCTCCGTTCGGCGACTTACGGCTCGCTCCATTGCTCGATGCGCAGGCCGAGATCGCCGCCGCTGCGGGTGATGTTGACACCGTTCGGCTGGCGGCAGACGCACTCGAGTCGATCGCGGACTCATACCCGAGTCGTTCCCTCGTGGCGGGTGCCGCGCTCGCGAAGGCGCGTGCGGCGCTGATCAGTGGTGACCTCGGGCAGGCAATCCATGGGGCAGCAGCGGCAACCGCAGCATGGGCGGACATCGGAGCGCCATTCGAGGCAGCCGCGGCCCGAATGGTCCTCGGTGAAGCGCGTCACCGATCCGGCGACTCCGATGGGGCGCGCATGGAGTGGCGCGCGGCCCGAGCAGCCTTCGAGTCATTCGGAGCCGTGCGACGGGCGCAGCAGGCAGAGCGTCTCATCGCGGAAGCTCCACACGGCCCGACCTCGCCCCGGACCAACGGCGCAGTGACGGCGACATTCCGGTGCGACGGGGACACGAGGACCATCTGCTTCGGAGACCTGACCGTGCCGATGCGCGACCTGAAGGGCTATCGCTACATGGAACGATTGCTTGCCGACCCGGGTCGGGAGTTCCACGTGCTCGACCTCGTGGCAGTCGAACGAGGCTCGCTCCCAACCGGTCCCACATTCCACCACGGCGAGGATGCGGTCGCCGTCGGAGTCGGTGCGGGGCTCCCGCTCATTGATGACGAGGCGCGAGATGCCTACCGTCGCCGTTTGGCTGAGGTCGACGATGACATCGAGGAGGCCACGCGGATGAACGACCTCGGTCGTGTCGAGCTCGCACAGCGCGACCAGGAGTACTTGCTCGCCGAGCTGGCGAGAGCCGTAGGGCTGGGGGGCCGTCCTCGATCCTTCGGCGGCACATCCGAGCGCGCCCGCACCAGCGTGACTCGGTCACTGCGCTACGCACTGGGGCGCTTGGCCCAACATCATCCGGCCTTGGCAGCGCACCTCGATCAGAGCGTGCACACTGGAACTTATTGCGTCTATACGCCTGATCCACTCTCGCCGATCGTCTGGCACCTCTGACATCGCCAACAGCGTCCTCTTCGAGCAAGCCGGGTCGGCCGTGGTGCTTACGCCGAACGCGTGGTATATCGACGCTCAGAATCCCGGCGCGCCGAGTCAGGCACCCGCCGCACATGCCCCAACACAACAAGCCGGCCAGAACACCGAAGTTCGCCGCGCCAACCAACCGTCACCGTTTGCCCCAGGACATTTGGTGAATCCGCCGGGGCCGGCGCCGGCGCCGCTACCGTTGAATCGCCCAGTGGGGGGAGTCCCACACAGAACCAGTTCGTGCAGAATCGAATTGGGTCGTTGCAGGAGCAGGGCGCTACGGCTTTCCGGGTGACCAGGAATTGTTTGTCTCATAACTGCTCTCAGGGTGGGCGGCCTGGTTCTCGCGAGAGCGGCCAGTTGGGCGATAGCTGTCGTGACTCCAATGGCTCTGGTCGTTGGTCACCGCACTTGGGTCCGCATTGGTGAGGGCTGCGTCGAGGTCGGCCCCTCAGGGGAGCGTCGTGTTTCGCGCTGGTCACGCGGTGCGAAGGTTCGCAGCACGCCGCATTCGGCTGCTGCGAGTCGACCATCTAAACGAGCAGGTCAGGGGTGGATCAAGTCCCAACTGATGGGGTAACGAGGTGTCGTGTTCGGCATCATCCCGTCAACCTGGGAGATCGGCTATCGAGTATCGAGCACGTCGAGGGCCTGTCTGGGCGTGAGGACATGCGGCGCGCTGACGTCTGCGAAGGCGGTGTCACCGCTAATCAAAGCGTCCACCCCCGCTTCCAGCGCAAGCGCGACGAGATAGTCATCGTCCGGATCACGTGTGGCGGCGGGGTACGGAGATCGGGGATTTGAGCACGGCTCGGCGAGCGCAGCGAGGTCGGCGCAATAGCGCTCGATCTCCTCCTCGGTCACCCAACGGCGGAACTTCGGTCGGGCCAACACTCCTGCGAGTTCTTCGAGAAGGATCGGGCATGACACGAGCCGTAGCTGACCCGTTCTCACGGCTTTCACGACATGTGCGGCGACACCGCTCGGGCTGAGCACTGCGGAGATCAGCACGTTCGGATCGATGACGACCCGCACGTCACGCCACAGGTCGCGCCGACAACGGCGAGAAGCCAGCGACGATCAACGGGCTCTCCAGGACCGCCACGCGGCGAGCTCCGCGACGGCGAGCGCGCCAGCCTCCTCATCGGCGAGCGGGGTCGGATGGTTCGCCGCTCGACTCCTCAATGTCGCCGTCAATCGCCCGAGATCCTCAGCAGCGAGGTAGCGCCGGAGTGCTTCTTCGACAACATCGTCCAAAGCAGTGCCGCGTCGCGTCGCTTCAGCGTGCGCCGCGTCGGAGACTGCTTGATCGACCCGCACCTCCAACGACGTCTTCGACATGGCCTCTACGGTACCTCGTTCGGTCGCCGTATCGCCGAGCGTTCGCCAGCAGAGGGGGCGCGCGTCGACGCCGAGTTCGCAGTGGCCGCGTCGGCGCTTCTGGACGAAGCCGTGACCCGGTCGTGAGGCCGCGGATCGCCCGTAACCAAGCCGAGCGGGACCTCAGAATGGTGAAGTTGCAGCAGAAGTGCGCGCTCCGGAGGTTTTCGTACACCCGTTCCGATCGTTTCCGTACACCGGTTCCGGGGTTTCCGTACAGCGTGGGTGGGGGGGGTCTCGTGGTGCTGGCGTGAGGTGAGGGGCACCGGCGCTTTGACTTGGAC
>JANMSC010000287.1:0-11080 GCA_031388885.1 Gemmatimonadales bacterium
TCAGCCATTCATGCGCTCCGGTCTGGTCGCGTCGTGTCGTCGCTTGAGAGGGGTCCTGCGATCGGATACCTTAGGCACTGGAATAGTGATAGCGAAGGTATGTGGAACCTAGCGACGAGAAGGGAGAAGGGAGAAGGGAGAAGGGAGAAGAGAGAAGAGAGAGAGCTAACGGCTAACGGCCAGAGCCACCACTGTACTGACTGACTGAGAGTAACAATGTCCCACGTAGCACCCTCGGCGACCACAGTCCGCACTCCCTCACTCACCGCCGACCTGGTCACGCTGACCAAGCCGCGGATCATCTCGCTGCTCCTGGTGACCACCATTGCGCCGATGTTCATCACGCCGGCTGGCATGCCGACGTGGAGCCTGCTCGGCTGGGTCACGCTCGGCGGCTACCTCATGGCCGGCGGCGCCAACGCGATCAACATGTGGTTCGACCGCGATATCGACGACCGCATGGCGCGCACCCGGCTCCGCCCGATTCCGTCGGGGCGGATCCCCGCCGCGGCCGGCCTCCTGTTCGGCCTGACCCTCGGCGCGGCGGCGTTCACCATCTTCTGGACGTTCGTCAACCCGCTGAGTGCGTGGCTCGCGCTCTCTGGCCTGCTGTTTTACGTGCTGGTGTACACCATGTGGCTCAAGCGGTCGAGCCCGCAAAACATCGTGATCGGTGGTGCTGCTGGTGCCTTCCCTCCCCTCGTTGGCTGGGCCGCGATGACCGGCTCGGTGGACCTCGGTGCGCTCTACCTGTTCGCGATCGTGTTCTACTGGACACCGCCGCACTTCTGGGCGCTCGCGCTCAACAAGCAACATGATTACGGCGCGGCCAACATCCCGATGATGCCCAATGTTCACGGGGTGGTCGAGACCAAACGGCAGATGCTGCTGTACACCCTGATGCTCGTGCCGCTCACTATCATGCCGGTGTTCGTGGGAGTCAGCGGATTGGTGTACGGGCTTGCCGCCACACTGCTCGGTGCGCGCTTCGTGCAGCTGTGCGTCAAGATCTGGCGCGAGAGCGGCGTGACGCCCACCACGTGGGTGCTGTACAAGTACTCGCTGGTGTATCTCGCAGCGCTGTTCGTCGCAATGGCCGTCGATCGCTGGGTGCCGTTCGGCCACTACGTACCACCCGCCGAACACGTCATCCTCAGGCACACGCCGTCGGCCGCTCCGGCCGCTGTTCCCGCGATGGATCACACGGGCCACTGAACTGAGCCGCCCAAGACGCCCGCCATCGCCCCGTCCGCTGCTGCGCCTCTGGCCGCGAGTGCGGCCGTACAGCGGCGGTCTGGTCATCGCGAGCATCGCGCTGCTGCTCGCCTCCGTCATCACCCTCGCGTTTCCACAAGTGGTCAGGTACCTGCTCGACGCCGCGTTCGAGCAGCGCGACCGCGCATTGCTCGACCGGATCGGCCTCGGCTTGCTGGCGATGTTCGCGGTACAAGCGGTGCTCAACTACATCCAGACCTACTGGCTCTCAGCAACCGGTGAGCGCGCCGTCGCCGGGCTGCGGCGTGAGCTCTACGCCAAACTGCTGAGCATGCCGCCAGCGTTCTTCGCCGACCGACGCACGGGCGAGCTGACCTCGCGACTTGGCACCGACATCGGCCTGCTGCAAGGAGTGATGAGCCACCAGATCGCGGAGTTCTCGCGACAGCTCCTGGCACTTGCGGGCGGCGTCGTCGTGCTCGCGTGGATGGAACCGAAACTGATGCTCACCGCGCTTGCCGTGGTGCCAATCGTGATCGGCTCAGCAGCATTCTTCGGACTTCGTCTCAAGCGGATCTCGACCAGTGTGCAGGATCATGTGGCCGATGCCACCGCCGCCGCCGAACAGAGCTTCTCGCAAATCCGTGTGGTGCAAGGGTTTGCGCAGGAACCCGCAGAACAGGCGCGCTACGGCGATCGGATTGCCATGGTGATCGAGCGGGCCCTCAAGCGGGCGCACATTCGAGCGCTCTTCTTCGGGGTGCTGACGCTCACCACCTTTGGCGCGATCACGGCGGTGGTGTGGCAGGGCGGTCGGATGGTGCTCGCCAATGAACTCACTGCTGGTGGGTTGGTGTCGTTCATGTTGTACACCGTCACCATTGCCGCTGCGATCGGTGCGCTCGCGGCATTCTTCTCGGCGTACCAGGAAGCGGTTGGCGCAGCGGAACGCGTGTTCGACCTGCTCGAGGAAGAGTCGCCGATCGTTGATCCGGCAGAGCCCGTCATGCTGGTACGCCCGGTGCGGGGTGAAGTGGAGTTGCGTGATGTCCGGTTCCGGTATCGCGTGGACGCCGCAGAGCCGGTGCTCGACGGTCTGTCACTCCGCGTGGCGCCGGGTGAGGTGGTGGCGATCGTTGGTCCATCGGGCGCCGGCAAGACGACGATCGCGTCGCTGATCACGCGATTCTGGGACGTCGAGGCGGGGTCGGTGCTGATCGATGGCGTCGATGTCCGCCGACTCCGGCTGCGGGAGCTTCGTGAGATCGTTGGCACGGTGCCGCAGGATCCCGCGCTGTTTGCCGGGACGGTGCGCGAGAATATTGCCTACGCGCGACCTGACGCCGTGGCCAGCGACGTCGAGGCGGCGGCGCGCGTCGCGAATGCGCACGAGTTCATCGTGCAGCTGCCTGAAGGGTACAACACCCTGGTCGGGGAGCGCGGCGTCAAGCTCTCAGGTGGCCAGCGGCAGCGGATCGCGATTGCCCGCGCAGTGCTCAAAAATCCCGCGGTGCTGGTACTCGACGAAGCCACCAGTGCGCTCGACAACGAGAGTGAACGACTGGTGGAGGCGGCACTCGAACGCTTGCTGGTGGGGCGAACCACGTTGATCATCGCGCATCGGCTGAGCACGGTGCAACGCGCCGATCGGCTGGTCGTGCTCGACGGCGGACGAATCGTCGAGGAAGGTACGCACGGTGAATTGCTCCGCCGCGGTGGCATCTACGCACGACTCTTCCAGATGCAGTGGCGTGGCGGGGAAGATTTGGCAGTGGCGTTGGCGATGATGAAAAGCGAGGGGTGACATCGGGGGCGACGCATGCGTCGCCCGATCTTGTCGGGCGCCGGGATGTCTCGATCACTCCGCTATTTCAACCACCGTGGCGTAAGTCTGTGACTCCGGCGGCACAATCCCCTCAGCACGTAACCCCTCAAGATGAAACTCGATGGCTTCTCGCATGGTACGCTCCACCTCTGTGCGAGATTGCCCCGTCGCGAGGCAACCGGGCATATCCGGAGCGTACGCCGAGTATCCCGACTCGGTCTGTTCAACGACGACCAGGAGTTTCATGATTTCAGCCCCGCCTGTTTGAGGATGCTCTTGAGCGTGCCACGGGTTAAGTCGTCCCCGGGATGACCCGCAATTGTGACCAAACCCGGCTTGGTTGGGTGTCTGAATTGTTGATGGCTTCCCTTGGTTCTGGCAAGGGACCAGCCGTCATCGGCCAGGACGATCTTGACGCAACCTCAACGGAACCGGCGGAAAGGACGACCGATCCTGTCACGGATTGCCTCGGTGGCGAATTGGATGCAACTCGCTTTTAGGCGAGTCGCTTTTGGGTGAGTCACCTAAAGGTGAGTCGAGTATGGTCAGGCTGTGGGGGCGGGTAAAGGGTGGCGCTCGTCCAGACCTTCACCAGTTCTTTGGGGGAAGGTTGTGAGAATCGCCTTGCATGGCGGCCGAGGACGATGTCCACTCAGTGCGCTCAACAACGTCGTTCATCGTCTCCGTGACCTCGTCCGGCGCATGCCGTGCGAGGTACCCGGTCAAGGCGTACGCGTAGAGCTGGCAGCTGGACAGGCGCGATCGTCTGGCGAGTTGCTCGGCGGCCCGAAACACCGCAACGCAGTCGCCCCCCGCCCGGATAACCCGGACGGGGGGCGATGCTACCTGACGCGCTACTACAGCGTGCGGGTGAATCGCATCTGCAGCTGCGTTGGCTGCGGCTGCACGCCAGGGCCATACGATGAGGCGCCGTAGTACGCCACGGCGATGTAGTACGTGCCCGCAGCCAAGGCGCCCAGTGTTCCGTTTTCCGTCCGGGTGGCAGACTGCCCGAGGGCGTCACCGATGGTCGCCTGGAATCCGCCGGCGGCGCTGACACGGTAGAATCCGATGTCGGCATTGGTGTTCCAGTTCCCTTCAAACGTGAACGTCTGGGTCGCTGGAACCACGATCTGGTAGATGCGGCAGGTGTCGCCACCCAGCACACCACCGCAGAATCCCGGCGCGCCGTAAGGCCCCACGTCGGTGACCACGACGGTCTGGCCGACAGCGGTCGGAAGCGCGATTACGGCCGCGGTGGCGATGTCGGTCCCGCCGGGCAGTGCGATCCCCGCACCCGGGACGATCGTCTTGCCATCGCTCGGCAGCGTGAGCAGTACGCTGGGCAGGAAGCTCAGTACAACGCCGGTATACGTCACGGCGCCGGTTGAACCCAACCGCGCAACTACGGTGAGCGAGGTCGAGTCGGCGGTGCGGGCAGTGATGAACGCCGGGACACCACCGATCAATACCGCACCGGCGGCGGTGAACCGAAGTCCGCCCCCCAGCGTAACCGTGACTGCCTGCCCGAGGGTCGGGGTACCCGTTGACAGCGTCGTCGGCGCGAAGGCGACCGGCGGGATCGTCAGCGTGTTGGTCGTGCTCAGCGTGACCGCAGGAGCCGCTGGAGCAAAGAGGTACGAGACGTTCGTTACAGTCGCAACTCCTCCGACTCCAGGGCCGACGAGAATCGTAATCGTCGAGCCGTCGGCTGCGCGCGCCGTCACGATCGGTGCCGGGCCTGACGGGAACGTCACCGCGGAGAGGGCGCCCGCGGTCGTGCTGAACCGGGTGCCCGGCGCCGCAGTGATCGTCACCAGGTCACCGGCGACGCCAGTGGTCCGCGACAGCGCCGCGCCAAGATTATCCGGCGTGACGTACACCCGAACGACGGTCGACGCCGAGCCGGAGGTCAGGGTGAACTCGTGCAGGCCGTTGGCCCGGCCGACCACGTAGTAGCGCTGCTGCGGCTTGATCTCGGGCACCACGAGGGTGTCGCCCTGGGTGTAGTCGGGGCGGTACCTCACGTCATAGTTGACCACGATACCGGCACCGACGTTTGACACCGT
Source organism: Gemmatimonadales bacterium (assembly GCA_031388885.1). GTDB lineage: Bacteria > Gemmatimonadota > Gemmatimonadetes > Gemmatimonadales > GWC2-71-9 > Palsa-1233. Next base: position 5,110 of record JANMSC010000287.1, read on the forward strand.
GAACTTGGTCGGGGTCGAACGGTTGAGGTCGTCGATCAGGCGAACCAGCACTTCGGTGCTGTCGTTGATGCTGACGAAGAGCGATGCAGGGTTGGCCTGCACCGTGTTGAAGTCACCACCAGCGTTGACCGTATCATCGTTGGTGCAGGCGGCCAGTCCGAGCGCCACGGCGAGTCCCGCCACCCCACGAACCATCATTCCCTTCATAGTGCTGCTCCTCACGAGAGGTGATGGATGTCCGCCGACATCCGTCGGTGATCGATCCGAAAGTTCAGGGCGTCCCGGTGCCGAGCGTCGAACCAGGCGACGTCTCGAACAGGTTGATGCCGAGGTACTGCCCGATATCTCGCACGACGTCGGGGGTCATGATGTCGATCCAGCCGGCGTTACCCGGCTCCTTGAGGTCGTTCGACTTCATCAGCGTGTACGCGCCGAGATTGTTGCGGTCGGCAAAGACGTAGTATCGCATCCGCCCGCTGGTGTAGCGCCAGATCTGGTACGGCGGCGCCCGTCCCGACTGCAGCTGGCTGTAAATCTCTCCCGGCTTGCCGTAGCGCACGAAGACCCGACCGCGATCGGTCTTCCATCCCGGTCGGGCGTTGCGGCCCGTCTCGGCGTACTCACGATTGGCGAACGCGATCAGGTCGTAGTACGTAATCCGCGTTTCGTTCGTCTCGGTGGCCTTGTTCTGGTCGTGGCTTGCCCAGAAGTCGATCAGGAACTTGCGCTTGGCGCTGAGGGAAAGCCGCCCCTCACCGCTGGGTTTGTACACCGCGAGCTCGCGCGACGTGGCCAGCGGCTGCAATGCTTCCGCCGCCGCATCGAGTGCGTCTTCGTTCATCGCGCCGAAATAGCCTTCGTCGGTGAGCTGGTCTGCTGACCGCATGGCGACGTCACGGGCGAGGGCCGCGTCGAGGTTGCCGACGCTAAACGCCCCACTCCGCTCGACCCGCTGGCCGCCCAGTGTCACGGCGGCATTGAGTGTGTAGGATCCCTCGGGGAGGCCATCGAGCGGCAGCATGCCGCGGATGATGCCGCCACCCCCCTGAATCTTCTGCTTGAACGGGACGGCGAAAACAACCTTCCCGCTGGAGTCCCGCACTTCGAGTACGGTGGACGCCTCTCCCCCAGCCGTCGAATAGGCCTCGAGCATGAAGGCAAGTGCCGGCGAAATCGGGTCGAGCTTGAGTTCCGGTGCGGTCACGAACCGGAGCATGCCACGCGCGACTTCGCCCGGGCCCAGCACAGTGTCGCCCGCGTCGGCCGCTGCCCGCATCGAACTGGCGAGCAGCAGGTCAGACACCGTTGGCGGCACACTGAACGCGTCAACGGCGGTCTCGGTCGTGGCGGTACGGCCGGTAGCACTGTCCTGCACCGTCGCCACGATCGTGTACTTGCCCGACGTCATCGGCGGAAACTTCAAAGGCTCCATGCCATACGCATCGGGCTGCCGCATCACGGCAGACACGCCGCGCCACCAGCTCTCCTCATACACAGTCAGTCCCGACGCGTCCTTGACCTGGATGGTGGTCTTCCAGGCGAGCCGGTCGCCCACGGGTTCCGTCAGGGCATACGGCACCTGAAGGATCGCGAGGACGTTGGTCTGACCAGCAGCGGGCGCGTAGAAGCGCACCGCGTGCACCGCCAGCTTCGGCGGAGCGACGATCGCCGACAAGGCGACGAGGCTGGTCAGGATGCTCAAGATCATTGCTATAACCGCCACTCAGTCAATCGTTGAGAAGATCCCACAGGTCGGCGCCATGGCGCCAACCTGTGGGATACGCTCTGCTACCAGCCCAGCGACACCGTGAAGAACGAGGTGTTGCCGAGGAGGCCCATCTTCTTCCAGGCGTAGTCGAAGCCAACATTGAATCCAGCGGTCTCGTACATCAGTCCGCCACCGAGGGCGAGGCCCTGGGTCTTTTCGTCGCTGAGCTTGGTGTCTACACCGACGCCGAACGAGTCGAGCGAGTAGCTGTTGGCTGGCGTTGACGAGAACGATCCGCGCACCGCGACCCCGAACCCACTACCGCCCAACTTGCCGGCTCCCAGCTCGGCACCGAACCCGAACGCAGCCTTGTTCGACCGGTTCTGGTTGAACTCACCCATGAGGGTGAAGCGGTTGTTGCCCGAGGCGAGGATGTCGTAGGCCAGACCGACGCGGAACATCGTCGGCAGCGAGAAGCCCGTGGTGCGGTAGAGCGACGGCTGGTTGAGGTTTGGGACCTCGTCCTGGCCGGGAATCGAGTCGCGCGGGGTCCCAACCCGGATGCCGTCGCCGTCATACTTCAGCGATGTGCCGAGGTTGGTCAGTGCGAACGCGAAGCGGATCGGCTTGCCATTCAGGTTCGAATGGAAGTGGGTGCCGAAGTCGAGGGCGAACGCTGAGCCGGAGGTCTGGCCGAGCTGGTCGAAGATGCCCTTGACCGTGATGCCGACCGAGAAACGGTCGGAGAAGTTCTGGGCCAGGGTCAGCCCCAGGAACGACTCACTGACATCGTACAGCTCGCCGGTGCCCTCGGGCGCCTCGGCGGTGTACACCGGCTGGTCGGAGAAGCCGAAGGTGCCGAACTGCACACCGAACGCGCGAGCGCCACCGCCGAACGGGAACGCCACGGCGCCCCAGTTGAGCTTGGTGTCGGCGACGTAGTCGAACTGCGAGAACTGCGCGCCCGGGCGCGTCATCAGCGCAAGGGCGGCAGGGTTGGCATTGGTACCACCGACATCGGTGGCCACGGTGATGTACGAGCCGCCAAGCGCCGTGCCGCGCGCGTTGACGCCGAGGAGCAGGAACTCCGCGGATGTCGTGCCGTAGCCAACCTGGTCGGCGTTGCCCCCGTCTTGCGCCATGCCCATTGCCGGCGTGAAACCGACCAGAGCTGCCGCGAGGAGCCACCGTGACGTCGTGCTGCGATTCATGCGTCGTTCTCCTGAGGTGGGGCGGCGCACCGTTGCTGGCGCGCCGTCCCGGCTCTGTGGGCTACTGCGCGTAGTTGATAACGGTCATGCGGCCAACGGTACTTGCACCATTTTCCGCTTCGACGTGATAGAAGTACACACCGCTCGCGACGAACTGGTTGTTCCGGTTACGGACATCCCAGGTCAATTCGCCGCCGAACGAGCCGGAATCCTGCTTGAGGACGCGAACCAGCACGCCGCTCGAAGTGTAGATCCGGATATTCGCCCTCTCGGGAAGGTTGACGAACTTGATGATCTTGCTCGTCGTCGTCGTCTCGAAGGCGCTGGTGACGTAGTACGGATCCGGCACGGTGTGGATCCGGGCCAGCGTCGAATCGTTGGACGCAGTCACCGCGTTCGTCACGCTGAACGATGCGACCACCTCCGCGCCGATCGCAGTGAACGGGCGAACTGACGGAACGAAGGAGTACGGGCCGGTGTTGCCGACGCCGCCGTCCTGGTCACCACCGTTGCCGCCGTAGATGACGCCGGTGTAGTTGCGCAGCGTCCAGATGGTACCCGCTGCCGGCAGCGCCGCCATTTCGAAGAAGGTGATGCTGCCCGCCACGATCAGCGAGAAGCCACCCTGCGGCCGCATGTACGCCGGGTTCCGGAGGCTTTGTGCACCGGTCGCGGACTGCGCGCTGCCGGCATGGTAAGTGATCGGACCCAAGATCGCGGTCTGGCTCACCTGGAACGCCGGGGCCGAGCACGACCAGAAGCCCGGCGTGTTGGGCTGGGTGGTCTTGGTCTTGAATGGCTCGACGCAGGTCCAGTCGGTCGGCGAGAGTACGCCGGGCCGGTTGTCGAACGCACCCGGGGCAGTCGTTGCCGACTGGTTCAGGATGCCCCAGCCACCCGCGATGTCGCTGGCTCGGAACGGCACCGGCACGTTGTGGGTCGCATCGATGATCGAGTCGATCCTGCCCGCTGCACCCCAGTGCACATTGAAGTCGGCCGCGCGGCTCATGGTGTGACCCACGCTGATCACGTTGCGCCACTCGCGGTTGAACATCACCGACGCGCGCGGTACGTAGATCGACGTCACACCGGTGAGCTTGCCAGCGTTGCTGAAGTTCGGCCGATTGAGCACCGGGTTGCTGGAGCACTGATTGCCGATCGCGGCCGTGCCGCAGGCGCCCTTGGTCGGGTTGGGCTCGACCTCGTTCTTGGCACCCGACGGGCCGTCGAACCAGCGCTCACCGTTGTAGCGCACGCTGGTGACGCCCGTCGGCAGGTCGGCCGTGCTGTAGCCCGGTCCGGTAAGGCCGGTACCCAGGCCCCACGCGGCGTTATCCGGGCCGCGAGGCCAGCGAAAGGTGAACTGACCCTGCAGCTTGTACGTGCCATCGCCGCCGTAGCGCTGGGCCAACGCACCATCCGCGGTGATCGCGTTGAACAACCTGTTCGCCTCGACCGGCACCCCGAGTTGGGTCTGGATCGGGATGATCAACTGGACCGGCCCACCGCCGGTGGTCACCGTAATAAAGTACCGCGACTGCAGGCCAGTGGCCCCGGCGGCGCAGCACGTCGAGAGGTCGAACTGACCCGCTTGGAGCGAATCGAGCTTCGCGCGGATCGAACCGCTCGACGTCACGATCTCCTTGACGAACGCGCCGACGAAGTCGAGGACGCCGCCATTGGCCGGACGCTGCGGACCGCTGAAGCGGCCGCTCGCGTCGATGGTCGGATCGTTCGGGATCGCGGCTGACATATTCTTGCCGCGGCCCTCGATCAGCAGGGAGACCGTGCCTGAATTGTCGTAGTTGCCGGCGACCGTGCCCGGCGTGATGCGCTTGGTGACACGCGGTGACTCGAGCGACGACGGACCCGACTGGATCGAGTTCACGTCGAACGCGGTGACCGCGTAGAAGTACTGCAGGCTGTTGCGCACGTCGGTGTCCACGTACACGAACGGGACGCCGGTGTTCGACAGTGCCGGGAAGCCCGACCCGAGGCCGGTGACGGCGCTGTCTGCCTTCGTGACGATCACGCTCCCCGAGATGAGCTGCGACCGGTCGCCGAAGACAACCTGCACCACCGCGCCACTCAGGTCATATGCCACGCTCTGAGTACGCGTCACGCCCGGTGCGATTGGCGAGAAGGTGATCGGGCAGCCACTCGTGACGCCGATTTCCGGCGCGCAATCCTGAACTTCGACGCCGCCAGCGTTCGTGATCTGGCCGCCGAAGTCGCGGAAGATCGTGCCGTTGTAGTCGAACTGTGCAATCAGGCGCAGCGACGTGGGCGAGTCGACCCGGCCGCGGTACACGCGATATCCCTCGACGTCGAACTGACGATAGTTCGGATCGTAGAGCGGGTTGGTCACCGGCGTACCGCCGCCATCGGGCACCCGCGTCGCGGTGCTCGAGATTTCGAAGTACGCATCACCTTCGACTTCCGAAGCCGACGGCTTCCAGAGCACGATGACCTGGTTGTCGCCCGGGATCAGGAAGAATTCTGGCGACTCCGGTGAGAACGGCAGGAGGAACTTGAAGTCGAACACCGACTGCGCCGTCAGTGACTTACCGAGCAGCGAGCGCGGGACGAATGCGATCTCGCCCGAGTCGCCGGAGTTCTTCCTGATTCCGGGCGACAACCAGGTCATCGTGCTCTGGAAGCCGTCGGCTTCGGAAGTGGAAGGCGACGCGTACTTCGAGATCTCGAGCACTGCCACGCGGGTACCAGACGGTGGTGGCGCGCCGGTGACCAACCCGCTCTACGACCCGAACTATCGTCAGTTCGACGTCGAGGGATACCGCGTGTACCGCGGCCGGGTCGACTCACCCACGTCGCTGCGGCTCGTCGCACAGTTCGACTACAACGGCACGATCTTCCGCGACTTCGGCGGCCAGATCACGAACGCTGGCGGCGTCGAAGTCCAGGATTGCGCGCCGGAAATCGGCGTCACGAGTGGCTGCCCGATCACGTTCAGTCCGATCGCACCGGGCGTGACGCGTACTCAGAGCGTGGCATATGACCTGAGTGGCGCGGTGGTGCAGGTTGTCTTCGG
>JANMSC010000288.1:0-4670 GCA_031388885.1 Gemmatimonadales bacterium
GTCGGTCACAAACCGGAAGATGTCGGTGATCAGGCGCAGCGACGGCTCGGCGGGATAGATGTACGTCCCGCGAGCGATGTATTCCTTGAGCACGTCGTTCTGGATCGTTCCCGAGAGTGCGGTGCGAGCCACACCCTGCTCCTCGCCAACAACGATATACATCGCCAGCAACACGGCGGCGGTGGCGTTGATCGTCATCGACGTCGAAACTCGATCGAGCGGAATGTCTGCGAAAAGCGCCGACAGGTCGTCGACCGTGTCGATCGCCACACCGACCCGCCCAACCTCGCCTGCCGCCATCGGGTGGTCAGAGTCGTAGCCCATCTGCGTGGGCAGGTCGAACGCCGTGGAGAGCCCCGTCTGACCCGCCGCGAGCAGCACCCGGAAGCGGGCGTTGGTGGACGCGGCCGTGCCGAAACCGGCATACTGCCGCATCGTCCACGGGCGCCTGGTGTACATCTCAGCGTACACGCCGCGCGTGAACGGGAACGACCCCGGCTCACTCAGGTCGCGCTCGCTCACTCGGCGGCCTCGGCCGCCGCAATGGTGTCGCTCACGTACGCCACATCATCCGCACCGCCGATCACCAGCGGGGTGCGTTGATGCAACGCGGTCGGCATGATGTCGAGAATGCGCTGTCGTCCGTCAGTCGCGGCTCCGCCAGCTGCCTCGGCGAGGAACGCCATCGGCGCGGCCTCGTAAAGCAGCCGCAGCTTGCCATGGATGTTCTTGCGATCACCCGGATACATGAAGATGCCGCCGGCAATCAGGTTGCGATGGAAATCGGCCACGAGGCAACCGATATAGCGGGAGTTCTTGCCGGCGATCCGATCGGGGTCGTCGCCGTGAAATCCGCGCACCGCGCGCTGCATGCCTTTCGACCAGCGCCCGAAATTCGATTCATTCACGCTGTAGTACTTGCCACAACGAGGCGACTCGATCACTTCGTGGGACAGCAGAAACTCACCGATGGTCGGGTCAAGGGTGAACCCGTGCACGCCGTGACCCGCCGAGTACACCATCATGACGCTCGAGCCGTACATCACGTATCCTGCCGCCACGATGTCGCGACCTGGTTGCAACACGTCGGCCATCGTCCCCGGACCCTCGCGTGTCACTCGCCGGTAGATCGAGAAGATCGTCCCCACCGCTGCGTTCACGTCGATGTTGGAGGAGCCGTCGAGTGGATCGAAGAGCACCGCGTACCTGCCGGCGGGATAGCCGTCGGGAATCGGGATCAGCTCTTCATCTTCTTCCGAGGCCATGGCGCAGACGCGTCCAGTGTGGTTGAGGGCGTTCTTCATGGTGTCGTTGGCAAAAACGTCGAGCTTCTGCTGTTCCTCGTCCTGCACGTTGGTCGTGCCCGCGGCCCCGAGGATGTTGACCAGACCGGCGCGGCGAATCTGTGACGCAATAATTTTTGCGGCGAGGGCAATGTCATATAGCAGGTTGGTGAGTTCACCAGTCGCGTCAGGATGAGTCCGCTCCTGCTCGAGAATGAACCGCTCGATGGTGGTGACCTGAGTGGGATCGAGCACGGCGTCTCCTGGGACGGGGTACACGCGAGGCACTGAATTCCGCGGTGGTGCGCCTGCCGCGGACATGAAACGTGCGGCCATCGGTGGTCATGGTGACATGGCCTTCGTGGTCGGTGCGCCACGGTCGGACGCCAGCCGCGACGAGGCGATGCAGCATCTCGGGCGCGGGGTGCCCATAGCGATTCGCTCCAACCGAAATAACGGCAACGATCGGCCGGATCCGCGCGAGAAACGCCTCGCCGGTTGATCCACGCGACCCGTGGTGGCCGACCTTGAGCACGTCCACCTCGCCAGCGCGAGCGCCGATCGCGGCCTCGGCGGGAAACCCTGCATCACCGGCCAGCAACGCGCGAAACTCGCCGTACGCTACCTCGAGCACGATCGAATCTTCGTTAAGATCATCGCCGCGCTCAGCCCAGTGCGCCGGTGGATGGAGTATCCGAAACGTCACGCCATCAATGATCCATTGATCACCCGCCGCAGCGGCGCGCCACCGCGTGCCCCGTGCGGCAACCGCCGCGAGCCAGCCAGTGTACGACGGGTCGTCAAACGGCAGCCCCGGATCGAGCGTGATTGTCACGGGCACTCGCACCAGCACCGATGCGGCGCCACCAACGTGGTCGCGATGTGCGTGCGAGAGCACCAGCATGTCGAGGCGCCGTGCGCGCTGGCGGCGAAGCATCGGTACCACCACGCGTCGCCCAGCATCCGATCCGGTGAATGCGGGGCCCGCATCAACCGCGATCCACCGACCATGCGGTGTTCTGATCAACGCCGCATCGCCCTGACCGACGTCAAGAAAATGTAAGGTCAGCCGGCCATCGCCGCCCCCCGGCTGCGGCAGGGCCGACACCAGCACGACCCAGGCGACGATCACGGCAATCCACGCTACGCGCCGTCCGGCCTCACGAGCGGTGGCACGCCCGTGCACCGCGAGCGCCACCGCGCCGACCAGCACCAGCCACGGCATGACCGCTCCAAGCCCCGGCTCGGCCACCCATTGCCCTCCGGGCACCGCCGCGCCAATCCGAGCGACGCGCTCGATTGCCGCGAGCAGCGTTCCGGCCGAGGCCGCGAAGGCCGCAGCCATCCGGGGCATTGCGTCGGCGAGCAGGAGTGCCATGAACACCGACGGCACTGCCGCCCCGGCGAGTGGAATCGCGACGAAGTTGAGCACCATGCCGACAAGGGCGACCTGTCCGAATGCAAGGGCCGTGATCGGCGCCGTGCCCAACGTGGCGCCGATCGACGCCGCCAGGGTGCGCCATCCCCAGCTGTCGCCAAGCGCCCGGTCGCTCCAGCGCGTCACGACGATCGCACCACCCAGCGCCGCCGCGCTGAGCCACCCGCCGATGTCGACGATCGCCGCCGAATCGAAGGCCACCACGACGAGGCACGTCATCGCCAACAGCGCCAGCGGACGAACGGCGCGTTGGCGCCACCTGCTCCATGCGACCAGCGCCAGCAACCACCCCGCACGGGCTGCGGGTGCGGGCCAGCCGAGAAATGCCACGTAGAGCACCGCGAGCGCGGCGGCGATGCCTTCAGCCACGTGACGCCGCACACCGCACAGCCGCAGGACCAGCAGCAACCACCCTGCGATCAACCCGATGTGAAACCCCGAAATCGAGAGCAGGTGCACCAGACCGGCTGCAGTGAACGCATCCTTCAGCTCGGACGACATCTCGCCGCGTCGTCCCGTGACGAGGGCGTCAACCAGCGGCGCGCGCGCACCGAACAAGGCGCGCGACCGCTCTGCCAGTTCGTCGTGGATCCGATCGACTGGCGATCGACGCACCTCGCTCGACGGGTCAACGCGCCGCACGATCAGCATGCCATCCGGTAGACCGAAGGTGTTGGCACGCGACAGCCAGCGACCAGTGGCCATGACCACCGACCCCGACGACAGCCGCGGACTCTCCGGCCACCGTACCCGAATGGCGCCGCTGCACCGCTCTCCGCGCAGCCTGGCGCGAAGCATTCCGGGCGCTCCGGGTTCCAGTAGTTGCAGGGTGAGCCGCACGTCGCCCGGGGCGAGCACGCCAGCGCATCCCGCACGTTGGGCGCGCGTGGTCAAGGCGCCGACGGCGGCGCCAGCCGCGAGCCCAATAAGCAGGACGCAAAGTGCCCCGCGGCGAAGGTACAGGGCGGCACCACACGCGGCGCCGACAACGACGCGAGGGTCCGGAAAATGCGCGAGGCCGGTCACAAGACCGGCCCCGTAGGCAAGCAGCAGCAACGCAGCACCAGGCGGCGGATTCACCCGAGCGCGGCGGGCCTCGACGGGCGATGCGGCACCCGCGCGACCAGCGTCATCGCTTCAAGCACCTTTACATCAATCGCGGTGCGATGCTGTGGCCCATCGAGCGAGGCTTCGGTAACCGCCTTCCCCTGGACACTCACCACGTACTTCGGCGGCAGGCGATTGAGCGCGAAGACCACCACATCTTCCAGGTGCTCGGCTGAGTCCTCGAAATCCTTGACCGATCCCTTGAGCCGCCCGTAGGCATCTTTCACGTGCTGTTCCATGACATTGACGATCATAGCACCACCAGGGCCGGGTGATGCAGCGCGCCGGTGAACGTGGATCCGGTGGTTCCGGTGAGCCGCACCGCGTGATACTCGCCCACGCTCGTGGGCGGCACATCGACGAGCACCATGTGATTGCGCCGAGTGCGCGCAAGCATCAAGTCGCCTCGTTTGGCCGGGCGCTCCACCAGTACCTCGTGGACTTCACCCACGCGCGCCGCATTGCGTCGCCGTGACTGGGCCCGCACCGTGTCGATCAGTCGGTCGAGACGTTCCGTCGCAACGTCGTCGGGGACGTGGTCCTTGATCTTGACGGCGGGGGTCCCCTCCCGCACCGAATACTTGAACGTGTACGCTTCGTCGAATTCCGCGTCGCCGACTATCGACAGCGTATCGGCAAAATCGTCCTCGGTTTCGCCCGGAAAGCCGACGATGATATCACTCGAGAACGTGATCGCCGGCATCGCCGCACGCAGCTCCGCAACAACCTCGAGGTACCGCTCCCGCGTGTATCGCCGAAGCATCCGTTTCAGCACTGCGTTCGACCCACTCTGTACCGGCAAGTGGACGTGGTCGCACACGGCGGGCGTCTCTGCCATCGCC
>JANMSC010000296.1:0-1955 GCA_031388885.1 Gemmatimonadales bacterium
GTTGGTATCCTGTGCCCCGTCGAGCTGCGCCCACGGAATGTCGGCGCGCGGAAGGCTCGTGGGAGTCGGCCCGTAGGTCTGGGTGTTGCCGGCGGTGTCGGTGGTCTGGCCGTCGGGACGCCCGGCGACATTGGTGCCGAACAGGACGTAGGGCAGACCGAGACTTTCAAGGACGTCGAGGCTATAGCCCATTTCGGTTGCGCCGAAATCGAAGCGCACGTAGGGCGTATCGACATTGGTCAGGCTTTGCAGCGAAACGCTGTAGTTACCGAGGTCGCCCGGGTTCATGTTGCGCGGGCCACCGATGCCGATCGTCACGTCCGCTTCGATCCCCCGCTCGACGAGGTAGCGCAAGGTTTCGGTGACGCGTTCGCCATCGGGGTTGGTGATGCTCACGTCGTAGAGCCCGAGCGGCAGCGCGCGCAGGTCGAAGACGGCGCGAATGTGCGTCGCGTCGAGCACTTGCCAGCGCTCCGGCTCGGCTTCGTAAATGCCGGGGCGCGCCAGTTTGACCAGCGCGCCCGCCTTGAAGTGGGCGCCGTAAATGTCGAGCGTGACCCAGCGATGGTCGTCGTCGCCGGTGCCGCCCTGGTCCGGCGTCACCCGGGTGATTGCAAGCGGCAGCAAATCCGCGCGCAAAGTCACCGGTGTTTCATTGCTGCCTTGACGCGCCCTGACCAGGACATAGTAGTCACCGGCCTGCGTGCTTGGGATCAGCACCTGCTGGTCGGACGCCACCGGGTCGCTGTACCCCGCGTCGAAGGCGAATCCGGTCGGGATGTCGCGATAACGGATGTAAAGCTCGTTCGAGCCCGCGCCGATGGAAGAGTCGAGGCTTACGCGCAAGGTCTCACCGCCCGCGACGCTGACTTTGTAGAGGCGCGCCTGGCCGTCGGTCAGCGTGGTTTGCAGGGGACTTCCGACATTGAGCACGGGCACTTCCACTTGCAACGCGGAGCCCGAGGCGAGGCGGTTGTTGGCCTCACCCGGGGGCAGGTTGAGGCCGGTGGCCGTATAGGTGATCCTGCCCTCGAAGACTTCGTTGTAGATGTCGGGGCGAACGATGATGCGCCAGCTGCCGTCCTTGAGCGGCGGCAGCTTGGCGCGCAAGGTGCCCGTGTAGCTGCCGTGGGCGCTTAGGTCGCCGTTGTGCTCGACCTTGCCGAGCAGAATGTCGCCGAGATCCCAGTTGCTGTCGCTGGAGAGATAGAGCGAGTCGCTCCAGCGCCCATAGGCGGTGTTGATCGAGTCGTTGGTGATGACGTAGTCGATCTGGATCTCAGCGCCCACGCTGGCCTGGGCAGGCAGCACCACGTTGGTTACCTTCAGATCGGCGGGCGGCGGCGTTTCCACCAGGATCGGCTGCAGCGCGGCGGTCGCGTTGTTCTGCTCCCTGCCAAACTCGCGCACCTTGCCGAATTCGCCGGCGCCCCACGCACGGGCGGGATCGGTCACCACGAAAACGTAGTAAGCGCCTTCCAGATCGCGCGGCGCGGTGACCGCAAGGTTGCCGTCATAGCTGCCGCCGGCGGCCAGCCCGCCACCGTGCTGAATGTAGCCCAGGTAGCGGTCCTGGTTAACGTCGAGAAACCGGTCTTTGGACAGGTAGACGAGATCGTTCCACTGCGTCTGGTCGCTGGGCGTGGCGCCGCCCGCGTTGATCACGCGATAACCGACGTTGAACGCCTGACCCGCCAGCACCGATGCCGGCGCCGTCACTGCCGCAACTTGCAGATCGGGCGGCGTGGCGAGCGTGATCGACAAGGGGATAGCCGCGACGTTGTTGCCTTCGTCCCTGAATTCGAGGATCGCATCCCGAATGAGACCACTTGTCACGGTATCCAGGGCGTCGCGGATCGTGCTCGGCTCGCTGCGATAGAAATCCTTCGTCGTCGACGTGTCGGTCTTGACGATGAGGTGGAAGCTGCCGCTGATCGACTCGGGCAGGCTGAACG
>JANMSC010000332.1:0-3269 GCA_031388885.1 Gemmatimonadales bacterium
GGACATGGTCTACAAGGGCAAGAAGCCGGTGCACTGGTGCACGCACTGCCGCACCGCCCAGGCCGAAGCCGAGGTCGAATACGAGCCGCACGTCTCGCCCTCGGTCTATGTCGAATTCCCGCTGAGCGAGGCCAGCCTGGCCGACGCCGCCACGCGCGTGCCGGCGCTGGCTGGACGTCAGGTGTCGGTGCTCATCTGGACGACCACGCCGTGGACGATCCCGTCGAACCTCGCGGTCGCGTTCCACCCCGACTTCGAATACGGCGCCTACGACGTCAACGGCACGGCCGTCATCGTCGCGAAGGATCTCGCCGCCTCGGTGGCCGCCAAGACCGGCCGCTCGTTCGACACGCTGCTCGCCACCTTCCCCGGCGCGTCGATGGAGCGCCTGGTGTTCCGGCATCCGCTCTACGCGCGCGACTCGCTGGCGGTGCTCGGCGACTACGTGACGCTCGAAGCGGGCACCGGCGCCGTGCACACGGCGCACACTCGGGCCCACAAATGGCGACGAGGAGCCGGAACCGGAAGAGGTGGTCGTGTATCGGCCGGGGATGACGATGGCCGAGGTCGAGCGCGCGGCGATCGAGGCGGTGCTCCGGCTCTACGAGGGCAACCGTCGGCGGGCCGCCCAGATTCTCGGCATTGGTGAGCGCACACTCTATCGCAAGCTGAAGGAGTATGAGATCGTCTAAGTCACGCGCTGGCAAAAGTTTGGGCACCACGACCTCTTGACACTTCTCAACGGCCTTGCCAACTTCAACAGGCGCATCCCCCGGTGCGCCTCCCCGACCAAGAGTCTCTTTGCGTCTCTCGATCGACCCCGCGCGCTGTGTGGCCTGTCTGGCGTGCGTGCGCGTCTGCCCGACCGACGCGATCGCGCTGCCGCCGGAGGCGCGCGTGGTGGAGATCGTCGAGGAGAACTGCATTCGGTGCGGTGAGTGTCTGCCGTCGTGCCCGCATGACGCGATCACCGCCACCGGCGCGGTCGACCACGCCCTCGCGATAGCCGAGGCCGGCACCGGCGCCCTGATCCTGGCCCCGGAAGCGGTCGCACATTTCCACCCGGCGACCCCAGAGCAGCTCGTCAATGCCTGTTACGAGGCCGGATTCCGGTTGGTCTCCCGCGGGGTCATTGGCGATGAACTGGTGGCGCAGGAGTACCTCAGGTTGTGGGAGGACCCCGACTGGGGCACCCTCATCCGGTCGACCGATCCTGTGGTCGTCGCGGCCGTGACAGCCCACTATCCCGAGCTGGTCCCCTATCTGGCGCCGGTGACGATCCCCTGTGTGGCAGAGGCGCGATTCCTGCGTCGGGTCCATGGAGATGGGCTCCCGGTGGTTTACGCCGGGATGGCCGCGCCGGCGCTGGTGGGCGAGCTCGACGCGATGCTCACGTTCCACGATCTGGAGCAGTTGTTCGCCCTGCGTGAAGTCCGACCGGAGACACTTCCACGGACCTACTCCCGGGTGCCGCCGGAGACGCGGCGCCACATGTCGGTGGCGGGAGGGCTTCCACTCGAAGTGGTGGTGAGCGGGTCGTCGCGTGGTCGGCGGCTCCTGACGATCCGGGGTCTTGAATCGCTCCCGGCGATTGCGCGGGCGGTGGGTCACGATCGGATCGATCTCGGATTTGTGGATTTGCGGTCGCATGCCGGAGCGCTTGATCACCCCGCAGCAGGGCCCAAGGCAGACCTCTATCGTCGCCGGGCGCTGGTGCAGCAGTACGAACCGTCACGGTCGCGGGAGCCGGTGATTCCCGACCAGACGATGATCGAGATCGGCGCAGCATTCGCATTTGGAGCGCGTCGTGCGCAGGCAGATCCCACCGCCGTGCAGACGATTCTCGATGCGATCGGTACCGGACCGAACGGCAGGCCCTGGGATTGTCGCGCGTGCGGCTACCCGTCGTGCCACCGGTTTGCACAGGCGGCCGCGCTCGGCCGGGCAACATTGAAGCAATGCGTGCCGTGGCTGGCGAAGCGGGCTGAGGATGCGTCGCACGATGCGGGCACGGATGCGCTGACTGGGCTGGCGAGTTACCGCGCGCTGCAGACGCGGCTGACGCATGAGGTGGAACGGAGCAAGCGTAGTGGCGACTCGTTCGCGGTGCTCTTCGTCGACCTCGACAAACTGAAGGAACTGAACGACCGCTACGGACATGAGCGCGGCAATGCGGTGCTCAAGATGGTGTCGGAGGAGATCCTGCGGACGATCCGCGCGACCGACCTCGCGGCCCGTTACGGTGGGGATGAGTTTGTGGTGTTGCTCACGCGTACTGATCGGGCAGGTGCCCTCCGGGTGGCCGATGCCGTGCGCGAACGGGTCGAGCAAGCGGGACGACGGATCGGCTTCTTGTCGGGGCAGATCACCGTGAGCATCGGGGTGGCGGAGTATGATCCCGCCGCGCCTGGCGAGGGACCGCTGCTTGAGCAGGCGGACCGTGCGCTTTACCTGGCCAAGGCGGCCGGGCGCAACACCATCGCGTAACTGTGTTGGGCACGAACGACGACTGACGCCGAGGATCTTCTGTGACCGCTACGCCCTCGCATTTCTTCGGTGCCTCCGGGTCACGTCCCGGCGGTGCGCCCGTGGATCCCGCAAGCGATCCGTGGGGAGTTCGACGCGCAGAGAATCTGCTCACGTCGCTCGAAGGCGTGCTGTCGGCGCGAGTGGTGACGACGCCACTGGGCGAGGTGAGCGAGATCCACATCCTGGCGAGCGCCGGACAGGCCCCCAAGCAGGTGGTGCGCAATATCGAGTCGGCGCTGTTGGCGCACCTCGGCCTGAAGGTCGATCATCGCAAGATCTCGATTGCGCAGACCGCGGATGTGAGGCCGATCGAGGCGCTTGACATGGGCGCGGTGCGTGAACGGGCGATCCAGCGGGTCGTGCTGTTTGATGACCTGGCTGTGGCAACGGGACCGCGCACGCGTCGCGCCAGCGCCACGGTCACGCTCTCGTGCGACGGCCGGATCGAGTCGGCCACCGAGGAAGGGCCCGACACCGGGCGCAATCGGATCGAGTTGTCGGCGCGCGCCACTGTGGTCGTGCTCGAGCGGTTGCTGGAACGACATGGCCTCGCGCTTGAGGGTGTGCAGACGCAGGACGCCTTCGGGCGGAGCTGGGTGATGGTCGGAGTGCAGGCGTTTGGTGGGCGCGAATCGAAGCTACTGGTCGGCACCGCGGAAGTGCGCGAGAGTGCGGAACATGCGGCGGTCTACGCCACGCTGGACGCGACGAACCGGTGGACGATGGCCAGGCGTCCGAGA
>JANMSC010000336.1:0-5195 GCA_031388885.1 Gemmatimonadales bacterium
CTGATTGATGTTGGTGCTCCGCGCGAGCGGGTCATCATGGTCGCGGCCCCGCGAAAAGGATCGCCGGACGCGCAGAAGATCGACGAGCACCTCGCCGAGCTCGGCCGCCTGGTCGATACGGCCGGCGCCGACGTGGTTGGCCGGCTGCATCAGCACGTCGCGACCAACAACGCACAGACCTTGATCGGGGAAGGAAAGGTCGAGGAGCTTCGGCAACTCGTCGTGGCCTCCGGCGCGACGCTCGTGGTCTTCGATGAAGAGTTGAGCCCGGCGCAGGGGCAGTCTCTTGAAGAGCTCCTCAAAACGCGGGTGATGGACCGGGCCGAATTGATTCTCGACATCTTTGCGACGCGGGCACGGAGCCACGAGGCGAAGCTGCAGGTCGAACTGGCGCAGTTGCAGTACCTGTTGCCGCGCCTCACGCGAATGTGGACCCACTTGTCGCGGATCAAGGGCGGAATCGGCCTCCGCGGGCCTGGCGAAACGCAGCTTGAGACCGACCGTCGCATGATCCGCAACAAGATCGCCGGACTGCGCGACAAACTGGCCGATGTGGCGCGCCATCGCGACACGATCCGGGCCGGCCGTACCCCGATGCTCAGCGCCGCCCTGGTGGGGTACACCAATGCAGGCAAGTCGAGCATCCTGCGCGCGTTGTCGGGCGAGCATGCGATCTTCGTCGAGGATCGACTTTTCGCCACGCTCGACACGTTGACGCGCGAGCTCGACATGGGCGAGAACCTTCGAGTGCGACTCAGCGACACCGTCGGTTTCATTCGCAAGCTGCCGCACCATCTCGTGGCGTCGTTTCGCGCGACGCTTGAGGAGGCCGGACGCAGCGACCTGTTGTTGCACATTTGTGACGCCTCCCACCCGGAGTGGGAGGATCATCTCGATACCGTGCACCAGGTGCTCGGCGAGCTCGGCCTGGGCGAACGTCCATCCGTGATCGTGTTCAACAAACTGGATGCTGTCGAAGACCCGAGCGCGTTCGCGAGCCACCTGCGGGATCGCTTTCCGGGCGCGATCTTTACGAGTACCATGCGCACGGATGGCCTGGCGCCGCTCAAGGCGGAATTGCGCGGCCGCGCGGAGGCAATGCGGCCGAGCGTACGGGTGCTGCTCGATCCATCCGACGGCAAGCGGCTCGGACTGTTGCATCGCGAAGGCGACGTGCTGCGCCAGGACATGGTGCGAGACCAGTTGGTCGTCACGGTCCGGCTCGAACCGTGGCGAGCCGAGCAGTTGCGGCGCGACGGGCTTGATGTGCAAGGGATGAACAACGGCAGCAACGATACGGACGACAATGACGGAGTCGCCTGATGGCTGTTCTCGTGACCGGCACCGCCGGGTTCATCGGGTACCATGTGGCCGAGCGGTTGCTTGCACGCGGCGACGACGTGGTGGGATTCGACAACGTCAACAATTACTACGACCCCGTGCTGAAGGAGGCACGGCTGGCGCGCCTGTCGCGGTGGCCGAACTTTCGCTTCGAACGGGCCGATCTCGCCGATCGCGACCGGGTTGAACGCCTCTTCGGCGAGCAGCAGTTTCCCACGGTGATCCATCTCGCCGCTCAAGCCGGCGTCCGATACTCCGTGACGAATCCTCACGCTTACATCGACAGCAACATCGTCGGATTTCTCAATATTCTCGAGGGGTGCCGACATCACGGGTGTGGCCATCTCGTGTACGCGTCGACATCATCAGTCTACGGCTGCAACACGGCGATGCCGTTCTCGACCCACCAGAGTGTCGATCATCCGGTTTCGCTCTATGGTGCGACCAAGAAGGCCAACGAGCTGATGGCGCATTCGTACGCGCACCTGTATGGCCTGCGTTCGACCGGGTTGCGCTTCTTCACGGTGTATGGGCCGTGGGGGCGCCCGGACATGGCGCTCTTCCTGTTCACCAAGGCGATCCTCGAGGGCAAGCCGATCCAGGTGTTCAACAACGGCCAGATGCGCCGCGACTTTACCTACATCGATGACATCGTCGAGGGGGTGGTGCGGATCGCCGACCGCCCGGCCGAGGGCGACCCCGAGTGGAATGGCGACGCGCCTGATCCGGCGTCGAGTCGCGCACCATACAAGATCTACAACATCGGCAACAATGAACCCGTCGAGCTGATGCACATGATCGCGGTGCTCGAGAAGGAACTCGGCCGCGACGCGGTGAAGGAGTACCTGCCGATGCAGATGGGTGACGTACCGGCGACCGCTGCCGACGTGAGCGACCTAGCACGTGATGCCGGATTTCATCCTGGAACGCCGATCGAGACCGGGATCGCGCGGTTCATCGCCTGGTACCGAGCGTACTTCGACGTCCCGGCGTGACGGCCACCGGCGCGTCCTAGCTGGTCGAGAGGGCGCGCCGCCAGAGGGTCGCCATCCGCTCCGCCACCGCGACGTCGCCGTAACGCTCCAGCACCCGTTCCCGACCTGCCGCCCCAAGGGGGCGGGCGCGCTCGGGGTGCTCCACCAATCCCTGCAGCGCACGCGTGAGCGCCTCGCCGTCGTCGGTGTCCACGATCAAGCCGCTTTCTCCCACGACGTCGGGCAACGCGCCCGAACGTGATACCAGCGCCGCCACGCCATGGGCCATGGCCTCGAGCACCATCGTTCCGGTCGGCTCAACCCAGAGCGGCGACACACGTGATGGAGCCACGAGCACGTCGATCGTTGGCCAGTACGTCGCGATGTCGTCACGTCCCAAGCCACCAATCCACTCGAGCCGGGCCGACAGGCCAAGCTGCTGGGCCTGTGCCTCGAGCGACTCCTGGGCCGGCCCAGTACCCACCACGCGCAGCCGCCACTCGCCGTAGGTCCGTCCCAGCGCGTCGAGGAGGAGGTCGAGCCCGCGCTCGCGGACGAGCCGTCCCACCGCGCCGAAGACGACCGGTGAAGGATCGGGGCGGCTGATCAGTTGCGACGGGATCGTCAGTCCACCGTGCGGCAACACGCCAACGGGAAGCGTGGTCGAACCGTCTGCGAGGTGGTCGAGCGCGGGCCGAGTGATCCCTGCGAGCGCAACCGCGCCCTCCCGGATCCGCTTCGCCTGCCATCGCGCCGTGATACTCGTCGGGCCACCAACACTCGAGGTTCCGACCAGGACATACGGGACGTTCTGGTCGCGGGCGGCTGCGGCTCCTGCCTCGGCCGTTGGCGTCCACGGATCGCCCACGATGTGCACCAGCGACGGGCCGATGTCCCGCAGCACGATCCGCAGCGCCTTGCGTGACCAGCGGAGGTCCATCGGCTTGGTCGCATCGCCGCGCGCGCTGACCCGTACGTACTGCGTGACACCATCGGTCTCGGATTCGCCGGCGGGGCGGGCAACGACCGGTTCGATCCCAAGCGTCACGAGCGCCCGAAGGACACCGCGCGGAGGAGCTTCGGGAGACAGCAGAAGGATTCGCACCGGACAAAGATGCGTGGGGCGCCGTTAGTTTCCACCCCATGCGCATTCTCCAGCTCGCGAAGTACTACTGGCCGCGGTCGGGTGGCATGGAGCGCGTGGTGCAGAGCCTGGCCGAAAGCATGGCAGAACGGGGTCACGACGTCGAAGTCGTCGCCGTGACCGCATTCGGCGATCCGCGGGTGGGGCAGAAGCGGCGCGCGACGGTCAAACGGGCGTGGTCCTTCGCGCCGATGGGTACCCAGGAGCTGGCGCCGGCTTACATCGCGGCGGCGTGGCGCCGCGCCGATGTGATTCACCTGCATCACCCGCACTCGCTGGCCGACGTCACGTACGCCCTGCGTCCCTCGCTCGCGCCACTGGTCGTCACGCAACACGCCGACTATCCGAGCATCAAGTACAAACTCCCCGGACGCTACGCGCTGTATCGCGCCGAGGCGATCATCGTGCCGAGCCGGGCGCATATCGCGCTGTCCCGCGAACTGAAAGGATTCGAGGACAAAGTGCACGTGATTCCGTTCGGGATCGACGAGCGTCGCTGGGAGGTGGTTCCGCCGCCACCACCAGGCAACCCGCCGCGAGCGCTTTTCATCGGCCGATTGGTTCCCTACAAGGGCGTAGACTTTCTGCTCCGTGCACTCGAACTGGTGCCGGAACTGCGGCTCGACGTGGTGGGCACGGGCCCCGAACGCAATCGCCTCGAGACACTGGCGCGGGCGCTGGCGGTGTCGGAGCGCGTGAAATGGTGGGGCGAGTATCCCGATGGCGACCTGCCACGTCGGATGGCCGATGCGGATTTCCTCGTGCTGCCGTCGGTGAGTGTGGAAGAGATGTTCGGACTTGTACTCCTCGAAGCGATGGCCGCCGGACGGCCAGTGATCACCACCGCCGTGCCGTCAGGGGTGCGTGAGGTCAACGTGGCAGGGGAGACCGGGCTCGAAGTGCCGATCCGCGATGTCGGCGCACTTGCCGATGCGATGCGACAGCTTGCGAATGATGCGGTGTTGCGTGACCGACTCGGTGCGGCGGGACGACTCCGTGTCCGCCAGAAATTCTCGATCGACGCGATGACGACGGCGCATCTGGATCTGTACACCAAGGTGCGAGGGCCGAAGCAAAGCTGAGCCACCGGCGCCGCCCGCTGGAAGGGCTGTTTAAGAAGGGGGAGGGGGTATGCAAAGTTTTCCATGTGGAAAAGAAGTTACTCGAGTTGATGCCTGTAACTTGCTGTTACAATGGTAGTTAGGCCCCGTAGCTCAGGCGGTTAGAGCAGCGGACTCATAATCTGAAGGTCGAGGGTTCGAATCCCTCCGGAGCCATCGGCACGGCGCGTTTTTGGGGCGGGTTGTCTGGGTTGGGATCGGGTAGTATCATCCCCTCGCGAGCAGTCGCGGGCGATTAGCTCAGCTGGTTAGAGCGCGCGCCTCACATGCGCGAGGTCGGGGGTTCGATCCCCTCATCGCCCATCGCCCCGAACCATCCCGCTGGATGGCGTAGGGACGCCGAGTCAGTCAGTGAGTGGAGCCTCCCGGGCTGGCTCGGAACGGGAACACGGAACGGCCACGATCTCACGAGATCGTGGCCGTTCTGCCGTCGGGTGGTGGCGGCGTGTTTCCCCCATCCGACGTGGATTGTTGATAACTATCGTTGTGGATAACCCCCCCTTCCCCCTTCTCGCTTCTCCCTTCTCCCTTCTCCCTTCTCCCTTCTCCCTTCTCCCTTCGCCTCTCGATCAGGGGCTTCCGACCGCATCCTCCCACGCCACCCGAACCTCGTTC
>JANMSC010000385.1:0-5676 GCA_031388885.1 Gemmatimonadales bacterium
CCGGCACATCGTCCCAGAGTGTCTTCCAGCCGATCCACGGTGTCGACGCTGCAACGACGGCGAAAATGATCAGCGACAGGATCATCGGGAGTCGCGGAACGTTGAGCACTGGATACAGCTCTTGCAGTCGCAGCACGGAGAACGAGAGGTAGATGCCGAGCAACCCTGCAGCGGCGCGTAATCCGGCGCCCACCTCGAACCGTGACCAGCCGCCGCGCCGGGGCGTCGACTGTACGGCATCACCGCGCACCGCGCGCTGGACCTGGTCGAGCACGGTCGGCGTGCCGCCCGCCGTCGCCGGGAAGCCCGCAGGCATCGAGCGCATCCGGCGGCTTTTCACGCGGCGATCCTGGTCATGGCGTCGTCTCCCTTCGCAAGCGCCTCGATAATCTCGGCGCATTCCCACGCGGTCACGAAACCGAGTCGCAGTCCTCGTCGCCGACATTCTTCGCCGAGCAACTCAAACAACCGATCGAGCCCGCCGCCGAGCAGTGCGGCTGCGATGTGTTCCTGCGCGCCGTGTGTGTGCAGCTTGATGAACTGGTGCGCGCCGACGCGAGGTGCCGCGGCGAGCCAGCGCCGCACCCGGTGTGGCGTGGGTGGGTCAATGTGCGTCAGCTCGCCGACCTCGAGTGACGGCTGCCACGCTCGTCGGTGATGGCGCCGCAGCGTGAGCGGTCCCTGCACCATCAGCAACCCATCACGCTGCCCATCACCGGGGCGGACGGCGGCGCCCGCGTCGTGCGACTTGGGACGCGCCGGATCGTCGTCGGCCCAATAGAGCTGGTTCACGGTACGCGTCTGGCACGGTGACGGCGCCGACGGTAGCGTGAAGTCGGCATAGCATCCGAGCTCACGGAGGATTGTCAGTTCGTTATTCAGGCCGCAATACCGCCCGCTCGGGTGCGAGTTGTCGAGCGCCCAATTGCCGTGAATGAAACCGAACGCCGGCTTCCCATGCCGTTCGTGCAGCAGGCCGTGGCGGCTGTGGAGGGCCGTCACGAAGTCACCAACGATCCGCCGGAACTCGGTCTCACCTTCGCCGTCGTGATGCAAATGGACTTCCACGTCGGCGATGCCGGCGCGCACCAGCACCGCGAGCTCGTCGATCCGCGCGGGTTCATAATCCTCGGCAGGATAAAAGAACGAGTATCGCGGGCGTCGCCCGAAACTGTCACGGTGCCGATCGGCAATCCTGGGCCAAGCTGCGGTCCAGGTTGCCACGCGATTGGCCGCCGCCACATGATCGGCGCTCTTCCAGTACGGCTCGTAGTGGTCGGTGATCAGCACCCAGACATCGGTCACCGGCTCCTGTCGAGTGTGGGGCCACGACGCAACCAGGCCAGGCAGCCAGATCTGTGCGTTTCGGGGAAGTCTCATCGGACCGGCGACGTCAACGCTACCTCCAGTACCTCAACGATGCGATTCACCATCCCGCGCTGGTCAGCGGTGCCCTCGGGAACCGCCGGATCAGGCCCCGGGTACGCCCGCCGGAGCCTCCCGGCCAAAGCGGCTACGTCTTCCTTTGGCAGAAGCCATGCCGGATCCGGGGTGACTTCCCGGACCCCGCCGACATCGAAGGCGAAGTAGGGTGTGCCGCAGGCCATCGCTTCGAGGAGGACATTCGGGACCCCCTCGGAACGTGACGGAAGGACGAGGTAGTCTGCGCTCCGGTACCACCCGGCAAGCTGATCGCGGTCGATCCGGCCAACGAAGCGCATCCGCGGCGTGAGGCCCCTCGTCGCCGCCAATCGCTCCAGGATCGTCCGATCCGGCCCGTCACCCACCCAGACTACCGTCCACGGAGCGACCTCGGCGCACTCCGTCACGGCATCAAGCAACAGGTCTGGACCCTTCACATGGGCCATGTTGCCGACAAATAGCAGAACCCGGGCGTCCTGCGGGATCCCGTGCGCGAAGCGGTCGTGAGCACGATCGCCCCGACCGAAGCGGGCCCGGTCGACGCCCCGATGAAACGCAATCACCCGGTCTGCAGCGGCGCCCAGTGCCACCACCGCAGCGCGCAGGGTGGCGCCATTGGTCAGCACTGCCGGGGCATCCCGCACAACCCGCTCGACAGCCTTCCGGCGGCGGGAGTCGCGGGTGATGACGAGGACGTCCGACCCGCCCGCCATCGGAACGACCGGTATGCCGATCTCCCGTCCGAGGCGCTGTGCTACCGCCCCGTCGGGGTGAAGCCAGAACGAGAGGATGACCTCTGGGTTGGCGGTGGCGGCAATCCGGCGCAGTGTCTTACGAATGCACGCCCACATGAAGCGGTGGTACTGCGGTCGCAGGATTCGTGGCGGAACGAAATAGTGAGGGTATGTCACACCGGCCATCGGCGGCTCCCCGGCGACGCGTCCGAATGACGAGAGCCGCTCGATCAGATTGACCGGGACCACAACGGTGACGTGGTGTCCTGCGGCCCGAAGCGCCTCGATCATGCTGAGATTGAACGCGCCGCGAGTCGGTTGCCACGGGGTGGGGAAGACGTTGCTCAGGAAGAGGATCCTCAATCCGCATCCCCCAGGTAGAGCCGGCTGTAGGCCTCAACCATTGCGGCGCTGCCGAATCGGTCCGCCACTCGGGCACGCCCGGCGGCCCCCATCGCGGCGGCGGTTGCCGGGTCACCCGTCAAGGTCAGCGTTGCAGCTGCGAGCGCCGCAGGGTCGGACGGCGCAACCAGCAGGCCGGTGACACCAGCGACGACCACTTCCGGGTTACCGCCGACCGCCGTTGCCACGACCGGAAGCCCCGACGCCATCGCCTCCAGCAATGTCAGCGAGATGCCCTCGCTGACGGACGACAGGAGAAAAATGTCAGCCGCGGCAAGGTATCGCGACACGTCAGTCTGGAAGCCGTGAAACGTCACGTGGTCGCGCACACCGAGGCGATCGACGGTTGCCTCGAGGTGAGCGCGCTCGCCGCCATCGCCGACAATGTCGAGGTGAAAGCTCGGCAGCGCTGCAACGATCGTTGGTACGGCGCGCAACATCGTCACCTGATCCTTGACCGCCTCGAGGCGCGCCACGGTGATGGCGCGCGTCGGGGGACGATCCCGGCGAATCGGCGACGGCACGTCCACGCCGTTCATGATCACGCGCACTCGGGAGCGGGCGACGTGCTCCTCATGGATCGCCTGTTCGGCAGCGTCGCGCGAGACGGCGACAATGGCCGTCGCGCGGCGGGCGGCCCACCATGCGGCAGCCCTGCCGACCACCCCGTGGGCCGTCGAACGGCCGTGCTTGGTGTGGACCAGGCGGATCGATGGTTGCCCAGCGAGGGCCCACGCCGAGGCGGCAAGCGGCGACACATTATGGGTGTGAAGGACATCGGGGCGGTGTCGTCCGACGACCCTTCGCAGCGCGAGCCCGAGGTGGACCGCCCCTTGGTCAGCAGGCACGGCCGGACATTCGACCAGGACGCCAAGATCCGTCAGCCGGTCGGCAAGCGCTCCGCGACGACGTAGGCACGTTACGCTCGGTTCAAACCGGTCCTGGTCGATCGCCTCGATCAGGCGGACGACCAGCATCTCTGCACCGCCGATCTCGAGCGACGTCAGGACGTGCATCACACGCAATCGCTCAGATGGTGCCAAGATTCCCTTGCCCCGCCTTCAGAGATAGTTTGATGGTGTTGCTGGATCCCCACCTGACGCCATCGCCAACATCGGAGATTGCTGGATGAGCACTTTCGGGCTCGAGCTTCAAGATCGCCAGCGCAGGCTGCTCAGTGCGGTCTACCCAATGTTTGCCGTGATGGCGATCAACCCCATCCTTGGCCTGCTGGTCACGGCCTGGCCGCTGCGGTTCGACCGGATCCAGTGGCGGTTCGGCTTCGGCGGGGTGCTGGTGTCCGAGGCGATGCCGGTGCACGCGGTTGGACTCGCGTTGCTGCTAATGGTCGCAACGTGGCTGGGGCATCGCAATGTGGTGCGGGTGGTCGCCGCCCTGGCGATCCTCGCGGCGGTCGTCATTGGCGTGTCGGTGATCCTCTTTGGCCTCGACGCGCTCCAGATGCGACGTACGGTACCGCAGGCTGCCAAGACTCAGTTCGATGCGGCAGGATTGCGCACGCTCCTCATCAGCATGATGCTGGTGCCGTCGCTGGTGTGGATGGCACTCCGGTCAATTGGTGCGCTCAAGGGGCTCACGCCTCGCACGGTGGCATCGGACGCCGGTCTGGTGGTAGGCCGACAGTAGGCGTTTTCGAAGCCCGGTATGCCCGAGCCCGCCCCGCGGAACTTCCGTGAGGCGGGCTCGATGCGTCGCTGTCAGAACGCCGGGAGAATCCGGTTCACTGCCGGCACGAGATCGGCTCCGACGGCAAGCGCCACCGAATCCGCCGCCGCAGGCGTAGTGGTCATCGGGACCACGACGCGCACCAGCGCCTCCTCGGTCCGGCCGCGGAGCGCAGCGTCACGCAGCAGCTCGAATTTGACGTAGTACTCGTTTGCGGCAACGCGCCCGCGTCCCTGGTACCAGTAGTACACGAACGCCTGCTCGGCGCCGCGCACGAGATGATATCGATTCACTGTGACCGTGCGTCCATCACTCGTGGTGAGCGGGACTTCCGCGGCGTCGACCGGCTCCCATCCCGCTCCGGGGAGGCAGTTGCGCGGCGAATGAATTGTCTTCCCCTGGCGCTGCTCGTCGTAATACCCGACATACACGGTGAAGCGCGGTGTGCCAGCCACGTCGTGCGTCCGGAAGATGTAGTCGGTGAAGCCTGCGACTCGGCGCTGGTCCTCTGGCACCTCAACGTCCTGCCCGATGATTCCGGCAAACGTGTGGGTGATCGATGCAATCGGGACCGGAAGCGGCGTTGGCGCGACCCGGCCGGTGACGAACGCGGCGTTCACCACGACCCCGACGCCGAGCAGCGTTCCGGGGATCCAGCGGGTCCGGTCACGCATTCTTCACCCTCCAGCGCGCCACGCGTGCCTCCACCAGCAGAATGATGGAGGCCAGGCCTCCGATGAACGTGAAGGCGACGACGAACAATGCCCATCCCTCGCTGGTGTGCATGAACCCGCGCCCGAGTGCCGGATCAACGAAGTACATCAGGAACGCGGTCAGGAAGATCCGGAATGAGTTCACCACGATCGCGATCGGAATGGTGAGCGCGATCAGCGCGGCTCGACCCGCAACGGTTCGCAACCAGATCCCGCCGATCATCACGCCCAGTGAGATGAGCGCGGTAAGCGACCGCAACCCGCTGCACGCCTCGGCGATGAACAGGGTCTGCCCGGGGATCTGGATGACATTGCCGTTGGTGCGCACCGGAATGCCACGCCACTCGATCAGCGCGGTACCGATCCGCGATGCCCGAAATTGGAGCGGTATCGCCAACGAGTTCGTGATGGTCGCGGGCAGGGGAATGGACAGCAGCATGAGCGCGATCGGGAGCCACCAGAGGCGCACCTGGCGCAACCCGAAGGCGAACACGATGATTCCGACGGCGGCGAGCCACATCGAGAACCGCATCGTGAACAGCTCGGCAGCGAGACCGGAGAGGTAACGGAGCAGCACAGCGCCCACGAGCAGAACGGTGCCAAGCACCACGTTGGGTCGCCGGTCGGCCGCGAGTCCGGCCTTCCATGCCAGCCAGATCGACACCGGGAAGAGGAGCAACCCGTGTCCGGCATCAGGATTGGTCCACCAGTCGCGAGCG
>JANMSC010000408.1:0-1664 GCA_031388885.1 Gemmatimonadales bacterium
CTTGGGGCGGTCGCGATGGCGATGATCGGCCGTGACCAACGGCGCATAGCTCGCCTGCGCATGGGTAGTTGCCGGGAGGGTCACAGCAAGAAGGGAACAGCAGAAGTGCGCTAACGCTCGGGACATCGCGTGCCTCGTGTAGACGAGAAGGGCCGCCTAACGAACATGACTGCTGCAACGACACCGCGGCGCACCAGCGGCGACACGCCCCGTCATGACTCGACCGGAATTCCGTTGCGGGCGGCGTCGCGTATCGCCGCTACGAACCGATCCAGTTCACGCGGCGTCGCGCAGGGCCCCGGCGAAACGCGGACCGCATTGGCGAAGGGTGAATAACGACCGGACTTGTCCCGTACCATCGTCGGCCTCACCCCTTCAGCGTCTCCTGCACCGCCCGCCACGCCTGCGTAATCGCGCCGTTCGTGTCGGCTTTGGCCCCGGCATCCGAGTTGGCGATCGCGATGCGCCCGAAACGCTTGCGCCCGATCACCCACGGCTTGTCTTCCTCCGACGTATAGTGCGGCTCCCAAAGCAGTTCGGGCGAATAGGCATAGCCGTGCGGCCACCGATTGACGGTGATCGCCTTGATGTCACGCCCGGCGTCGAAACCGGCGCCTGCTAGCGCTGCGTCGAGTTGGTCACGCACGTGATACTCGAACGTCGAGAAGGGTGTCGTCATCAGCCGACGCCGCCCCTCGCGCCATTGCTCCGGTCCCTTGGTCACGCCATCGTGATGCACGTAGCACATGTGCAATACCATTGGGTCGTTAGGCGTCTGGGAACGCTGGTAACGGCCGATGGACACGGGGTAGTCCAACTCGACCTGCTTGTAGAAGTCTTTCGTGTAGTATACGAAGTCGGTGCCGAGTTGGGCGAACGGCCGCCAGTTGGGGATAAGCACTTTCGTGTAGGTGAGCGGGACCTTCACGCCATAGCTGAGCCCCTTTTTCTGCGTCGCAGGAAGTTCTGGGCAGAGGTAGGGGATGGCCATGTTATAGCAGGCCATGATGACATGGGCGCCGCGCACCGTGTGCGCATGGCCGCCCTGCACGTAGGTCACGTCGACCGCGCGGCCGCCGGCCGTGTGCCTAACGTTGACTCCCGTGCTGTTGAGACGAATGCGCACGCGCGCGCCTTTCTTGTCCAACTGCGAATAGTCGGCGCGTGTGGTGACCACATCTTCCATCGTCGTTCCCGGCATGGCGCTCGGAATAAGCGACCGCACCAGCAGGCGCGCCACCGACGCGTTGCCGTCCGGAAAGTGGAAAATGTAGGGCTCGTCGCCGCGCGAACCATGGCGGACCAGCGTCTGGTCGAGCCCCGGCATGCCTCCGTCGTAGTCCTGGATGGACGTGGCCGGAATCTCGTCGATACCTACACACCAGAAGCTTATCCCGAACTTGCGATACAGCTCCAACAGTTGCGGATCAACCTTGCAATAGTCGCGCAAGTACAACTCGTAACTCACCGTGCGCAGCAGCTTGTACTTCTCTTCCGGCGAGAGTCCAGGCAGGTAGTCGTGGCTCTCGGTATGCACGCGTATGAAATCTTTCCGAGCCTGCTCGTTGAGCGGCGCCCGCGCGGCGAACTCCTGCCACGGCACCTTGCCATACCCCGTCACCAGCTTCCGCTGGCCGAAGTTCTCCTTGTCGAAGACGATCGAC
>JANMSC010000425.1:0-8255 GCA_031388885.1 Gemmatimonadales bacterium
CCTGGGCATGACGTTCTGGGCGCGTCGGAAGGTGTTTGTCACCGGCACGACCGGACTCCTCGGCGCGTGGCTCACTGAGGCATTGCTGGAGCGCGGCGCAGAGGTCATCTGTCTGGTGCGCGACTGGGTGCCGAACAGCAGGGCGGTCACGGCGGGAGTGCTCGATCGGTGCACCGTGGTGCGCGGCGACCTGGAAGATCTCGCGGTGGTTACCCGCACGATCAACGAGTACGAAGTCGACTCCATCTTCCACCTTGGCGCGCAGGCGATCGTCGGAACTGCGGTCCGGTCGCCACTGTCGACGTTCGAGTCGAACATTCGCGGGACCTGGACGCTCCTGGAAGCCGCCCGGCAGTGCCCGCGCCTGATCGAGCGGATCGTGGTCGCATCGAGCGACAAGGCGTACGGTGACCAGACGAAGTTGCCGTACACCGAGGACATGGCCCTCGCCGGCCGCTTCCCGTACGACGTGTCGAAGTCCTGCAGCGACTTGATTGCCCTGTCGTACCATCACACGTGGCGCCTGCCGCTGGCTGTCACCCGATGTGGCAACCTGTTTGGTGGTGGCGACCTGAACTTCAACCGGCTGATTCCCGGCACGATCCGATCCGTGATCCGGAACGAAGCACCGGTCATCCGATCCGACGGCACGTTCGTGCGCGATTACGTCTTTGTTCGCGATGCCGTCAACGCGTACCTCATGCTCGCGGAACAGCTCCCGGGCGATGGTATCACGGGGGAAGCATTCAACTTCGGTCCCGAGGCCCCGATGTCGGTGCTCGACGTCGTCGCGCGCGTCCTGGCCACCATGGGGCGCTCCGATCTGCGGCCCGTGATCCTCAACGAGGCGACGCACGAGATTCGGGAGCAGTATCTCGATTGCACCAAGGCCGGGACGCGACTCGGCTGGCGTCCCGGATACACGTTCGACGAGGGACTCAGCGAAACGGTTTCTTGGTACCGCACGAGCCTGACGGCCTAAGCTGGGTCGCCCGAGGGCCCAGCTGCGAGCGTGGCCCGAACGCCGTCCTCAATCGTCGTCAGCGGCGTCCATCCGGAGAGCGACACAAGGCGTGCGATGTTGACGTTGTCGTGATGCATCTCTTCAGGCCGCATCGCAACCTCTCCGAACCGCAAGAGGTCGCGCGGCAGGCCGATCACGTCGGCCGCACGCTCCGTGAACCTTCGAACCGATTCGAGTTGCCCAGTGGCGACGTTCACGGGGCCGACGTTCGCATCGGTCAGGCACCCCAGTCGGAGCACTCCTTCCGCGACGTCCCCGACAAACGTGAAGTCCCGGAGCTGCGCGCCCAATGTCAGTGCCAACGGCGACCGTGATCGCGACGCCGCGATGAGCGACGGCAGCAATCGGCCAGGATGCTCACCCGGGCCGTACACCGTGAAGAGGCGCGCCGTCGTCCCCCGCAACATCGCAGCATCGACAGCGGCGGCAAGTGCCATCGCGCCGGCGAGCTTGGTTTGCCCGTACAGGGTGGTCGGGCTCGGAGAAGTGCCCTCGTGGAGATCGCCGCCGGCTGTTCCGTATTCAAGCGCCGAGCCGACATGCACCAGTTGCTGACCCGGCCAGCTCCGATCGGCGTGCTCACCGCAAGCCTGGGCAAGCTCGTGCACCAGATCGTCGTTGATGCGCGTCGCTAGTGCAGCATCACGCTCCCGAGGATCGACCCCGTATCCCGCGAAGTTGAACGTGACGGCCGGACGAAGCGCACCGACGATCTGCGTGATCGCGCCGCGGTGCGAGAGCTCAGCCGCAACAGTTGCGGAACGCCGGCCGCTCACCAGGCCTGCCGAGCCGGGCCGCACTACCGCGTGCACTTCCGCTCCCGCGGCCTCAAGCAGTCGAGCCGCGTGCCGTCCAATGAACCCTGCAGCACCAACGACAAGGACGACACGGCCACGATACGCGACCACGTGCGACTCCGTCACGGCCATGGGATGACGCTGTCCTGGCGAGCGATCAGCTGATCTCCGCGAAGCGGTCCCGCCGCGAGCGCGAAGCCGGCGCCGGTGACGGTTGGCCCTTCGACAATCCAGAACGTGCGACCGGGGTACGCCTCGACCAGTTCACGGCGGGCGTCTGGGCCGCGGTCCCATGCAAAGACGGTCGATCCATCGGTAAGGTCGAGCGAGTTGTAGGTGAAGGCCGATGCGAAATCAGGATGCCTCCGACCGCGAATCAGGACGATGCCGCCCCGCGTCGCGGGGGCTGTTGCGAACTCGCGAACATGGGGCTGCATGCCACGGTAGTGGTGGTATTTATCAGCTGCGCGCCACGGCACGAATATCAGCACCGCGATCGCCGTCAGCAGCGACGCGGCGGCGATCACCCGGACGCCTTCCCCATCGACGCTCGTGTTGACGCGAGATTCGAGCTCCACGATGCCGCGCGCCGCCAGCGCGATGCAGGGGACGATGATCAGGTACCAATAGCGGGCCCCGAAGTCCGGGCCACCGCTGAAGTAGTAGAACGCATGTATGCCGGCGACGCTCGCGATGACGGCGAGGAGGTAGGCGTCAGGTCGGCGAAGCCTCCCCGACACCAGGAAGAGAGCGATCACCAGCAGTGAACCGGTTGCCCAGCCAAGCAACTCGATATTCGTCTGAAACAGGTTGAAGTTCGCGTTGACCAGCACGTCAACAGCGCCATGGCCGGGGAACGGATCGAGGCCCGAGAACGGCAGGCCACGATCGCCGCCGAAGCCCAGCGCGTTGGTTCCGGCGCCATACGTTGCGTCGGTATAGGCCATGATCGGAAAACTGGCGAACGACCCGGTCAGCTGCTTGTTGTACGGCAGCACCAGCGACGACGTGACGATCGCCGCGAACGTGAGCGTGATTGAGGGCAGCAGGCGAATTCGCACGCCCCTGGCGCCCAGCGACCAGAACCCGAGCAACAGCGCGACCGGAACGGCCTCCAGCGGCCGAATCAACCCTACGATCCCGATGCCCAGCCCGCCGAGCACCGCCCAGCGCAGCCGCGGATCGCGACGCAGTCGAGCCACCGCGGCGGCCGCGCCGAGCGCCGCGGTGAGAGTCGCTGTGTGGGTCATGATGTTCATCGACATGAACAGGTGCCAGGGTGACGCGGCGAGCAGGATGATCGCAATGCGGGCGGTGCGGAGAGGGTAGAGTTCGCGGAGCACCGTACTCGCGAGCAGGATGTTGATGCCACCCAGCAGCGGGTTCAGGAGCCAGGTTGCACCGACGGCGGTCGCGGCCGCAAGCAGGAACGGCCATCCCGGTGGGACGGGCGAAAACCAGCGGTCGACCTGATACGTCATCAGGTCGATGTTGAACGCGTGGAGTGCTGGCGGCAGCGGCAGCGAGAGCATGCCCTCGGCGAGATACCGGGCCTGAAGCAGATATACCACTTCGTCGGGTACGTGTGGGTGGCGTTCATAGGACACGATTGCGAGTACCGCCGCGAGTACCGCAACCCCAACGGCGAGGGTCCACGCAAGACGATCGGGACCACTCGGCTCGACCTGCTCGAGTGGATCATGTTGTCCGAGGATCCGGGACATGAATCCGGCAATCCGGTCGCGCAATGATTGTGACAGGCTGGTCGCGAATAACAGCACGGCGCCGAGATGCACGAGTTGCACGATCGGTGCAAACACCAGCTCGGTCGCGTACGCTGGCAGGTACAACGACCCGGTCGCGCTGGTCAGCACGAAAGCGACGACTACGACAACGAAGCGCCACCCGCGGAGGTGGCGTAGCGCACGGCGCGCGGCACCGGATCGGGAGATGCCCCACACGACCGCGAAACACTCGACGACGAAGATTGCGAGTGCCCACGGCGCCTCGGCCGTGAGCTTCCACGGCACGACGTAATGCTGATACCTGACCTGTGGTCCCGCGTGGACCATCGCGAGTGTCGCGGCCTGACCGAGTGCGAGCAGCGCGGCCCAGACCAGTGGCGCGCCGAATCTGGGCGATGGCGCGGCGTTGCTCGCGAATCGGCCGGGGTCGTCTATCACGGTTCAGCGCGAGCCGAGACGCGTCCGTTGATCGGCGACCACATCCTGAATGATCGCGCTGAGCGGCGTGCGCGGGCGAAACCCGATCGTTTGCTCGAGGCGCGAGCAGTCCGGCACACGCCGGAGCATGTCTTCGAATCCTTCGGCGTACGCTTCGTCGTAGGGTATCAATACGATCGGTGATGCACTGCCGGCTTCATCACGAATGAGTTCGGCGAGGCGATGGATGGTGACCTCTTCATCCGATCCGATATTGTACACGTTGCCGACCGCGGCGGGCGTTGCGATCAATCGGATCAACGCCTCGACAGCGTCGGACACATGCCCGAAGCACCGGGATTGTTGTCCGCTGCCATACACCGTGATCGGTTCGCCCCGGACCGCCTGCGCGGCGAACGTGGGTACGACCATCCCGTACCGGCCCGTCTGGCGCGGCCCGACGGTGTTGAAGAAGCGTACCACGGTGACCGGAACCTGCTTCTCACGCATGTAGGCAAGGCCGAGCCACTCGTCGAGTGCCTTCGAGCAGGCGTATGCCCACCGCGAATGCGTGGTCGGTCCGAGCTGCAGGTCGGCGTCCTCGGTGAACGGCAGTTTGGTGCTCTTGCCATAGACCTCCGACGTCGAGGCAATCAAGACCGGCTTCTGCTTCTTCGCCGCTGCGGCAAGCAC
This sequence comes from Gemmatimonadales bacterium, assembly GCA_031388885.1. Lineage (GTDB taxonomy): Bacteria > Gemmatimonadota > Gemmatimonadetes > Gemmatimonadales > GWC2-71-9 > Palsa-1233. Next base: position 4,677 of record JANMSC010000425.1, read on the forward strand.
CGTCTCGCTTGCCTTCACGTTGGTTTCGATCGTGTGGACTGGACGTTCGACAATCAGCCGCACTCCCACCGCCGCGGCGAGGTGCACCGTGACGTCGCACCGATCGACACATTCCGACACGAGCGGCAGGTCGAGCGCCGACCCGATGCGGTAGGTGAAGCCAGGTTTGTCGGTCAGGTGCGCGATGTTCTCCATGCTCCCGGTCGACAGGTCGTCGAGTACCAGGACCTCGTCGCCACGCTCGAGCATGTGGGTCGCGAGGTGGGACCCGATGAACCCGGCACCACCGGTGATGAAAACGCGCATTCTGCGACCTCAGGAAAGTGTGGCGAGGATCCGCTGGTCACGCTTGACCAGGGCTGCCCGACGAACAATGTCGAGATATTGCGGGACCACGGTCCGCTCCGACCAATATGCCTCGAACGCGGCGCGGCCCGCCCGGGCGAGGGTATCGCGATGCGACCGATCACGCAGGAGTCGAGCCATGGCCACCTCGAGCTCGTCGCGGCTGGAAAAGGTCTCGCCGCCGCCTGACTGCTGCACCAGCTCGGGCAATGGCCCGAGCTGGCGCGCGATCACCGGCGTCGACTGACGGAACGCCTCAAGCAGGATGATCCCGAACGTTTCGAAACACAATGATGGCACGATCAGCGCCACGGCGTGGCGATACCACCCAGCCAGGTCGTTGCCCGGTACCCGACCGAGAAACTGCACCCGCGTCATGTTGGCTGCCAGTCGCCGCAGCTCTGGCGCATAGTCGCCGTCGCCGGCAATCACCAGGTCGGTGTCGCCCGGCCCGGCGAATGATGGTATCACGTCCTGCAGTCCCTTGATCTTCTCGAGGCGCCCGACGAACAGGAAGTACGGCCGGACGCGCGGCGACGCACCTGCGATGGCGTCCGGTTCATCGTCGGGCAGGAAGTACGGCAGCACCTCCATCTCGCGTGGGAACCCGAACTCCCGGTGCTTGTCCCGGGAGAACTCGCTCATTGCGATAAACGCGTCGACGTGGTGCAATTGTCGTTCGAGTAGGCCGGTCGAGCGCCACCACTGAGGTGGCCGCTTGTAATGAAGCTGGCAGCGGAAACACTGTCGGGCGGGACAGACTTCGCGGCCGTGGCGCCATAGCACGTGCGTGGGGCAGACCAGCCAGTGTTCGTGCGCCATGTACAGCTTGACGGCCCGGCCGTAGGCAAGCAGCCCTGGGCCGCCGAGCAGCGAGATATTGTGGAAGTTGATCACGTCGAATTGGCCGTCATCGAGCAGGCGGCGGATGCGTCGGCCGTTGACGACCGGGTGGCCGGTTTGCTGGGTGATCAGTGGTGACAGCACGCCGAGGCGGCTGTGCAGGGTAACGACCTCGACGCCCTCGTGCTCCTGCTGGGGCGCGGGCAGCGGGCGACCGGCCAACGCCTCGTACGCATCGCGATCGTGCACGACAGTGACGTAGTGACCGGCGCGGGCGAGTCCGCGTGCGAGCCGCTGGACGCCGATCCCATCGCCGCCGAAGTTGAACGGCGGATAGAACGTCGTGAGAAAGGCGAACCGCAAGCCGCTCACGCCGCCGCCTCGCGAATCGCGCCAAGGGCCGCACGGGCGCTCGCGTCCCACGTGAGTGCCGACGCGCGCTCGCGGGCCACGCGTCCCATCGCCGCGCGCGCCGGTTCATTGTCGAGCAGCTGCTGGAGCGCCGTCGCGATCGCGTCGGCGTCGCCCGGCGGGATGAAGATGCCGCCGCCCTTGAGCAACTGCGGCAGCGGGCTCGCTGTCGTTGCAATCACGGGAGCACCGCACGCCGCCGCTTCGACGGCTGGCAGTCCGAATCCCTCTGCCGCCGACGGGAGGACGAGGGCTACCGCGCCGGCGTGGAGTTGCCGAAGGTCCTCGTCCGCAACGAAGCCGGTCCAGCGCACCAGGTCGGACGTACCTGCGGCCTCGATGGCGCGACGAACCTCCGCCTGCGAGTCATGAAACACGTCGTCCAGCGCCCCGACGAGGAGAAGCAACGGCGGGTTTGCCTCGCGCGCCGCGACCGCGGCGTGGGCCTTCACGAGGAGATCGACGTGCTTGTGCGGGTTGAATCCGCCAACGTAGATGATCCACCGGCGGCCGGGAGGAATGCTGATGCGCTGAGCCGTTGCCCGGATCGCGTCGGGGTCGGTGGCAATGCGGTACACGTCAGCAGGTGCCAGAACCGCGACGCGCAGGCGTTCGCGCTTGACACGCAGCATTTCGGCGATCTCGTCCGCGGCGTAGTCAGAATCGGTCAATACGATTCGCGCTTGCGTGAGCGCAAGGCGGACCTTCGCCTTCCAGAACAGCCGTGCCTTGAAGTCAGGCAAGGTGAGCTCAGGAAACCGCTCAACAATCGCGTCGTGCACCGTCACGACGGCGCGCTGGAACGGTGGCAACGGAAAGTAGGTGTACACGCTCGGCGAGTAGAAGACATCCGGACGCTCACGCCAGACCGCCATGGTAAGCCGCAGCATGTCGGCGGGCGAACGCGCGGAGCCGTCAGCCGCTGCCGTCGTCGGCGACACGCGTTGAGGGACGACCACCCGCCGGACGTTTTCGTCGGACAGCGTGAATACCTGGTTGGCGCGGTCATCGAGGAAACAGATGAACTCGTCGTCCGGCGATCGCCGGACCATCGCCTGGACGAGCTCGCGCGTGAACCGTCCGTAGCCCCGCGTGTTTGCCCAGCAGGTGGCGTCAACACCGATACGCAGAATCAGCCTACCCGTCGGGCGAAGCGGTGCGTCGAAACGAGGGTCACCGATGGCCTGTGGTGTGGGTGCAACATGGGTCAGCGCTGACGAGCGACGGGCCGTCCGCCGGTTTTGACAAGATACTTGCCGGGCACCTTTTGTGCCTTGGCAAACGTGGGCAGGCGGCGTGGTTCTTGCTTTGCCCTGTTAGTTTCGCTGATCAATCGCGCGGGCGAACGCTCTCGCGCCTCGGAACGCCCCACGTTCAATCCAGGACGCAGAACCGCATGCGAATCGGCGTCGTCGGCGCGGGTGTCATTGGCAAGTTGAGGGCGCGGTCGATCCGCGAACACCCGGACACCCAGCTCGTTGCCGTGTTCGACCCCGTCCTGGCGGCCGCCGAGCGAGCCGTAACTGGAACCTCCGCGTTGGCGTTCACCGCCCTTGAGCCGTTCCTCGACACCGCGATGGACGCCGTTGTCGTCTCGTCGCCCATCCACCTCCACGAAGACGCGTGTCTCGGTGCGCTCGCGCGCGGCCGGCATCTGCTGTGCGAGAAGCCGCTCTCCAACACGGTCGAATCGTGCCGACGGATCGTCGACGCTGCCCGGGCGTTCGACCGCGTGCTCGCGGTCGGGTTCAACCTCCGCTATTACCCCGCATTCCGGATGGTGAAGGATGTGATCACGTCCGGACGCATTGGCGACCTCGACCACCTGCGCGTGTTCGGCGGCGACGACGGTTTGTCGAAGTTCAAGATCAACTGGCAATACCGAGCGCCGGAGTCTGGTGGCGGGGCGACGATGGACGTCGGCATTCACACGACGGACGTCGCGCGATACCTGCTGGGCGATATCACCCAGGTGTCGGG
>JANMSC010000429.1:0-4262 GCA_031388885.1 Gemmatimonadales bacterium
CATCCCGCTCGCCTATCACACCGAACACAACGAACTCGGTGAAGAGTTGGGTCGCGTGGGATCAGCAACGACTGGCTACGAAGACCTCAAGAACATCGCGATCGGCCGGCTCTTCCTCGACAACATCCCGCACATCAAGACCCATTGGCCGATGGTGACGCCGTTCATGTCACAGGTCGCGCTGTCGTTCGGGTGCGACGACGTCGAGGGGACCGTGGTCTATGAGCGGGTGTATCACGAGGCAGGTGCGCGAACCCAGATGCACATGCCGTACGAAGGCCTGGTGGCACTGATTCGTGACGCGGGCAAGGAGCCGGTGGAGCGGAACTCGCTCTACCAGCCGGTGCGCAGCGACTTCTCCGATCTCCACATCCAGCACGGTGGCCATCGGCGCATGTCACTTCCTGTGGTGCACGCCGCATGAGACTCGGCCGCATCCCATGGATCAACGCCGCTCCGGTGTACGCCGCGATGGACCGCGGTATCGTGCCGGCCCCGGCGACGGTCGTGTCGGCGACGGCGGCGGAATTGAACGACCTGCTCGCTGCGGGCGAGCTTGACCTCAGCGTGGTGTCCGCGGTCGAATATGCCCGCGACGCCGCGGCGTATCACCTGCTGCCTGATCTCGCCATCTCCTGCGACGGCCCAGTGCAGAGTGTTGCCCTCTTCAGCAAGCGTCCACTCGACGAGCTCGAGGGTGCAACGGTGCTCCGGACGGCGTCGTCGCGCACATCGGTGCTGTTGCTCGAACTCCTGTGCCGGCACGTCTGGAAAGTCACCCCGCGGTTTGCCACGGTGCGCGCCGAGGCGAATGACCTGGGCACGTTGGGGTCGCTGCCACATGATGCGGTGCTGGTGATCGGCGACGCCGCGCTGCACCTCCGCGCCAGCAATGCGTACCCTGTCTGCCAGGATCTGGGTGCCGCGTGGAAGGACTGGACCGGATTGCCCTTCGTGTTCGCCGTATGGGCCGCCCGTCGCGATGCCGACCGCGATCGGGCGCTGGCAGTGCACGGCAACCTGCTCGCCTCGCGCGCATGGGGCGTGCAGCACCTTGACTTGCTGGCTCGCGAGGCCGCTCAGCGCACCGGAGTTCCAGAATCAAATTGCCGAGCCTACCTCGGCGACCTCGATTACGGCCTGTCGTATCGTCACCTCGCCGGCCTCACCGAGTTCTTTGGACGCCTTGCCGCGGATGGCTTGGTGCCCAACGGATCGCTCACCTTTCTCACGGCGGCGTGAGATGACGATCGATCGAGAGTCGGTGGAGTTCCGCGAGTACCTCGACCTCTACCGTCGCGCACCGCTCCTCGAGCTCGGTGCGCTGGCCGACGCCGAACGACATCGGCACCATCCCGACCCGGTGGTGACGTACATCATCGATCGCAACATCAACTACACCAATGTGTGCGTCGCCGATTGCTCGTTCTGTGCGTTCTACCGCCGCCCCCGTGACAACGAGGGATACGTCCTTTCGTTCGAGCAGATCGGCGCCAAGATCGACGAGTGCAAGGCGATCGGCGGAGTGCAGATCCTGCTGCAGGGCGGGCATAACCCCTACATCCCGTTCGAGTGGTACCTCGAATTGATGCGCTACATCAAGCGGCATCATCCGATCCACATCCACGGCTTCTCGCCATCGGAAATCGTGTTCTTCTCCGAACGCTACAGACTCTCGGTGGAGGACGTGGTCCGTTCTCTGCGCGAGGCCGGGCTCGATTCGGTTCCGGGTGGTGGCGGCGAGATCCTGGTTGACGCGGTCCGCAAGCGCGTTGCGAAGAAGAAGGCGCAGACCGAGGAATGGCTTGGCGTGCAGGAGGAGGCCCATCGGCAGGGGATGAAGACGTCGGTCACGATGATGTATGGCCTTGGCGAGAGCGACGAGGATCGGATCGAGCACCTGCTGCGGGTGCGCGACGTGCAGACCCGTACCGGAGGCTTCACTGCGTTCATCTGCTGGCCGTTACAGCCCGAAGGCACGAAGATGTCGGAGTACGTCCTCACCGACGCGGTGACGTACCTGCGGACACTCGCGATGGGGCGCATCGTGTGCCACAACATCCCGAACCTGCAGTCGAGCTGGGTGACGATGGGCCTCAAGGTGGGGCAGGTGGCGTTGCGATTTGGCGCGAACGACTTCGGTTCCCTCATGATGGAAGAGAACGTGGTGTCTGCTGCGGGAACCGCCAATCGCGCCACGATCGCCGAGATGGAGCGGGCGATCCGTGATGCGGGGTTCACGCCGCGCCGGCGACAGCAGGACTATTCGCTGATCGACGCGGAGATGGCGGCCGCGTGATTCGGGTCGGGATCGGCTATGACTCGCATCGGTATGTCGAAGGGGTCCCACTGATCCTGGGTGGGGTGGCCATACCGCACACGCACGGACTCACCGGACACTCCGATGCCGACGCCGTGGCCCACGCGCTGATCGACGCCATGTTGGGCGCTGCCGCGCTAGGCGACGTGGGTCGGCTCTTTCCCGATACCGACCCCGCACACAAGGGCGCCGACTCGATGGACCTGCTCGCCACAGCCTACGCCCGGTTGCGCGAGCATGGCTACAAGTTGGCGCAATGCGATGTGACGGTGCTCGCTGAGCAGCCGAAGCTGGCGCCGCACGTGGCATCGATGCAGGCCCGTCTCGCCACCGTGCTCGGCGTGGCGGTCAGCGCCGTGTCGATCAAGGCCAAGACCAATGAGGGGATGGGATTCGTGGGGCGTGGCGAAGGCATCGCCGTGATGGCGGTTGCCACCATCGAACCGATGTGATCGAGGCGTTCATCGCGTGGCTCGCCGGGCTACCGCCCGGCGCGGTGTACGTCGTGATCGGCGTGCTCGCGGCAGTCGAGAACATCTTTCCCCCGTTTCCGGCTGACACCGTCATCGCACTCGGCGCGTTCCTGTCGCACCGCGGGATCACCGACCCGTGGATCGTCTTCGCGGTTACGCTGGTGGCCAACATGGCGGGTGCGATGGGGATGTACTATCTGGCAGCGCGTCACGCCCCGGCACTCTTCCGCTCGAAGCTCGCGCGTCGCTTACTCCCCGATGAAGGGATGGCGTTCGTGCGTCGTGAATACGATCGCTTCGGCGTCGCCGGGCTCTTCATCGGGCGATTCCTGCCAGGGTTCCGCGCCGTCGTAGCACCGTTTGCCGGGTTGGTGCATGTGGGACCGTTGCGCGCGGGCCTGGCGATGCTGCTGGCGTCGGCCATCTGGTACGGCGCCGTCATTTACGTGGCATCGCAGCTCGGTGCGCATTGGACCGGCATACGGGATTCGGTGACGCGAATCAACCAAGGCGCCGGCATTGTCGCCTTGATTCTGGTCATCGGCATCGGCGTCTACGTGTGGCGACGGCGTCGCAGGAAGCGACTCCAGGAATGACCCCGCTCGATCCGGCGATGGTGCACGCCTTTCACCTCGCGTCGTTCCGCGATCACTGTTCGCTCGAGTCAGGGCACAGCCCCAACACCCTCGAAGCCTATCAACGCGACCTGGCGCGACTGGTCGAGTTCTCGATGAGCAAGGGCATTGGCGAGCCCGGCGCGCTCACCACTCCGTTACTACGCGAGTTCATCTTCCTGCTCAAGGACCTGGGTCTCAGCGGTGCCTCAATTCGTCGGCACATTTCCGCGGTGCGCACCTGGTTCCGATTCATGGCGGCAGAGGGGCTGGTCACCAAGGATCCAAGTGATCGACTCGAAACGCCCAAGCGTTGGCGAACGCTGCCCGACACGCTCTCGGTGGCCGATGTGGAACGACTGCTCGAGTCGCCGCGGGTGGAAGAGCGGCTCGCGTGGCGCGACCGCACCTTGCTCGAGCTGGGCTACGGGGCAGGGTTGCGCGTGTCGGAACTGTGCGACCTGGGCATCACCGACCTCTTCCTGACTGATGGTCTCGTGCGCGCATTTGGCAAGGGTCGCAAGGAGCGCCTCGTCCCGATCGGCCGCGCGGTGATGAGCGCGCTCTCGACTTACCTGCACACCATCCGACCGACGCTCGACCGTGGGGCGACTGCCGGGCGCGTGCTGCTCAACGCGCGCGGTGCGCCGCTGAGCCGGGTGGGCGCATGGGGCATCGTGAAGAAGCACGCCGAGCGGGCCGGGATCACGAAGAACGTCACGCCGCACACGCTCAGGCATTCGTTCGCGACGCACCTGCTCGAAGGTGGGGCGGACTTGCGCGCGGTGCAGGAGATGCTGGGTCACGCCGACCTGTCGACGACGCAGATCTATACGCACGTCGATCGCGATTATC
>JANMSC010000057.1:0-4762 GCA_031388885.1 Gemmatimonadales bacterium
GCGGCGCTCCGGTCGGCCAGCGACGCCAGGACATGACCGCCGAGCGGGACCTCGACCGCAATGGTCGCCGTACTGTCGGGGGCCAGGTCGAGCCGCCAGGCAAGCGCGCCGGACGCGGCACCAAAGGGATCCCGCGCAGCGGTCTGCTGCGGAACGGCGCCCGCCCGCAGATACTCCACGACATCACCACCGGCAAATGGTACCGCGCCGAAGGTGCCACCCCGGGTGAGAGGTACGACGGTACGGTTCCCGTTGATCATGACCTGCGCGCCGTCCCAAAGGAGTGAATCCACTCGACTCACCCCACCGGGCGTCCCGAGGAACTGCCACGGCGGATTGACCTGGAACGGACGGAGTGCGAGGAACAGCGTACCATGCAGCGGCGTCCGCCCGTGGTTGGTGATGCGGTACCGGGCGACGACGCTGGACCCAGTGCCTGATCCGCGCGCAAACGCCGTGATCGATAGTGATGCACCATCGGAGCGCCACTCCACCGAGGGAATCGGGAGCCGTTGCTGCTCGAGCGATGCCGACCGAGTGACGTCGTTCCAGGTAAGGAATTTCCCGTTTGCAACGAGGAATGGCTCCACGCTGAACGCGCCGCTGCCGGGTTCGAGCGCACCATCCTCGCTCAGCAGCGCTTCGTCCGGCGCACCATCGACCCCCACGACAGTCCAACTGGCGCGCTCGCCTGCCAGGTATCGTGGGAACGAACCACGTGCGGCGTCGCGCGCCACGACTCCGAAGAACGCGTGGCGCGTCGCCGACGATTCCAGTGGTTCGATCCGCGCGTCTCGAAGCCCGAAGCCGAGCGTGCCCTGCGGCGCCGCAAGGTTGAGGCGCAGGAAGCGGGAATCCGAATCGGGCAGGAAGACGTGATCCCGTGCCCCACGACCCCGAACCCGCCGCTCGACGTGGCGCCACACGTTGCCGTCGTTGGAGACGAGCACTGAATAGCGCTGCGCGGCGCGCCCCGGTTCCCACGCGAGCGTCAGACCCCCGAACTCACGCACGCGAAGGAAGTCGATCGTAATGGAGGCGCGCGGTCCCCGTGCCCGCCAGCTCGTCAGGGTATTACCGTCGAGCAGGGCGGCTGCGTCATGCCCGACGCGGCTGGTCGACGCGCGCACCAGGGGCGTCAGGTTGTACGGACCCGACTCAGCAAGCGGCGTAAGCGTCAGGTCGTCGAACCAGACACTTCCCTTCCCGCCCCCACTGCCCGCCGTGACGACAAGTTCGAGTGCGGCGACGTGGTCGAGCGTGCCACCGCCCTTGGGCCCCCAGGCGAACGAAATCTGCCGACGCCGGATGGTGATCTGGTGCCATCCGCCATCGAAGACCCGATCGCGTTCAGTGTACCACCAGACGTTTTCGCCACTCTGGTCCACCAGCTTGAACTCGAGTGTGTTCGGCGCCGCCTCTCCTTTTATCCAGAAAGAAAATGCGTAGTTGCCTGACAGGTCGAGCGAGATCGCACGGCGGGCGATGGCGTAGCCGCCGCCGGTGAAGGCGAAATCAAGCCGCAGCGCGCGGCCCCTGCGTCCACGGTCACGGTGAAGGGTGAGCGCAACGCCGTCCGCCGGATGCGCCGACCACGCGTCGATTCGATCGAAGTCGTCCACCACCCGACGCGCGAGCGAATCAGCCTGCGAGAGTGCCAACAACGCACTGAGCACGATCGCGGCGATCATCCCTTCACGCTCCCAGCCATGATCCCCTGGATGTAGTAGCGTTGCAGGAAGAGGAACGCGATGAAGACCGGCACCACAGTGACGACCGCGCCGGCCATCATCAGTTCGACGTCCTGCACGTGCTCGCCTGCGAGATTGGCGAGCGCGACGGGCAGGTTGTAGTTGGCGTCGTCACTCAGCACGATCAGCGGCCACATGAAATCGTTCCAGGAGCTCAGGAACGTGAACACGCCAAGCGTTGCCAGCACCGGGCCCAGCGATGGCAAGACGATCGATCGGAAAACCCGGAACTCGCTGGCGCCATCGAGTCGTGCGGCATCGAGCAGATCGTCGGGGATCGACAGCGCGTATTGCCGCACCAGGAAGATGCCGTAAATCGGGGCGAGCACCGGAATCATTGCGCCGAAGAGGGTATTGATGAGGCCCATCTCGCGGAGCAGAATGAACATCGGCAGCATCGCCACCTGCCCCGGGATCACCATGCCCGCGAGGAGCGCCCGGAAGACGGACTGCCGCCCCCGGAATCGGAGTTTGGCGAACGCGTACCCCGCCATCCCGGTGATCAGCACAGCCAGGATGGTGCCGCCCACCGAGATGACCAGGCTGTTGAGGAAGTAGCGCCCCAGACTCTGGGTGGTGAACAGCGCACGATAGTGTTCGAGGGTCGGGCTGTGCGGCAGGAGCGGTGGCGGCGACGCATTCGCCTCCCCCGGTTGCATCAGCGATGCCGAGACCATCCACAGAAGTGGGGTCGCCGCGAGGAGCGCGCCGACGAGGAGCAACGCGTGCAAGCCGACGGCGCGCCACCGACTGCTCACGGCGCCGTGTGGCGTTGCAGGCGAAGCTGCACCAGCGTGCCGATTAGCGTCAGCAGGAAGAGCACTACAGCGATGGACGCGGAGAACCCGAGACGCCACCAGCGGAATCCCTCTTCGTACATATACAACACGAGGGTGAGGGTGCTCTTGAGCGGCCCGCCCTGGGTCATCACGTAGGGCTCACTGAAGATCTGGAACGACGCAATCATGGTCACCACGCCCACGAACACGAAGGTGGGCCCGAGCATCGGCAGCGTGACGTGCCGGAAGCGGCGCCACGCCCCGGCCCCATCGAGTGCTGCCGCTTCGTACAATTCCTCCGGGATGCTCTGCAGCCCAGCCAGAAACACCAGCATGTTGTAGCCGAAATTCTTCCACACCGAGAGCAGGATGAGCGACGGCATCGACCAGTGCGGATCGCCCAGCCAATCGACTGGTCCGATCCCGACCACGCCGAGCGCAGCGTTGAGCAGTCCGTACTGCGGGTGGTAGATGTAGCGCCACACCAGCGCCATGGCCACGAGCGTGGTCACCCACGGAGCGAAGAACGCGCTCCGGAAGAACGGCTTGAACCGCACCAGTTTCGAATTCACCAGCACGGCAGCGAAGAGCGACATCGCCGCCGAGAGCGGACCGCCGATCACCACGAAATACAGGGTGTTCCGGAGTGCGGTCCAGAAGAGCGGACTGGTGGCGAGGTCGTGGTAATTCTTGAGACCGACGATGCGAGTGTTGCTGAGGTCGGCGATCGAGTAGATGTCAAAATCGGTGAACGAGAGAACAAACGCGCCGAGCACCGGGATCGCAAAGAAGACGCCGATCAGCAGCAGCGCTGGCGTGACGAATGCCCACCCCGCCCGCGCTTCGGCGCGCGTGTCGGCACCGGTCACGGACTCACGCCGCCGCGCCGGGCCAGCAGGAATCGGCGGCGCTCCAGCAGCCGGTCGACGTCGGCATCGAGGGCGGCGAGCGCGTCGGCCGGGGACTGACTCCCTCGCACTGCGGCCTCGGTCCGGTCCATCAGCTTGGTGGTGACCTGCTCCCACTCGGGCACCATCGGTGTCGGCACCGCTCGGCCCAGCTGCACACGGAACGCATCGGCCTCGCGATCGGCGGCGAGCGCGGAATCGGCCCACGCCTCCCGCCGCGCAGGGAGATCGCCGGTGAGACGATAGAAGCGGGCCTGCTGCTCCGGTCGGGAGAGATAGCGGACGAGTTCGAGCGCGAGCCGTGCCTGCTTCGAGGCCCGGAAGACCACGAGCGAGGAACCGCCCGCGAGCGAGACGCCTGACGTCGCACCGTTGGGGCCGGGGAGCGGTGCGGTGCCCCACGCGTCCTGCAACTCGATCGGCAACCGACGCCGGAATTCACCGAGGTTCCACGGCCCGGTGATGTACATCGAAAAAGTGCCGCGGCCGAACTCCTGGTGGAGGTTCGCGATCTCGGTGCTGGTCACCGGCGGCGCGAGTCCCTCGCGAAACAGCGTGAGGAGAAAATCGAACGCGCGCGCGAATTCTGGTTGCCGGAACACACCGAATCCGTTCGCGTCGATAAGCGGTGACCCTTGCTGCAGTCCGAGAATCGCCATCGGCGGCCACTCATTGAGCGGCAGGAAGATCGCGTATTTCGAGGGTCCGACGACTCGCTTGATGGCGCGCATCGCATCGAGCCAGCCAGCCCAGGTTTCCGGGACGGAGTGATACCCGGCCTGCGCGAGAATGTCCTTGCGATAGAACAGCACCCTGGTATCGACGTACCACGGCACGCCGTAGACCGTGTCGTTGACGCGGTTGGTGGCGAGGATCCCCGGGAAGTAGCTGCTGTCGGGCAGGCCGCCGGTGACCGGCGCCAACGCGCCGAGCGTCACCATTTCGGGAATCCAGGTATTGCCGAGCTGCGCGACATCCGGCGTGGCGCGTCCGACGATCGCGGTGAGCAGCTTCTCGTGGGCCGCGGTCCAGGGGATCTGCTGCACCCTGACCCTGACCCCCGGGTGCTCTCGCTCGAAGCCGCGGACCAGCTCCTGCACTACCTCGCCCTCGCGGCCGAACGCCCAGAAACGGAGTGTTGCACTTTCTGATTGCTTGCCGCACCCGAGTGCGGCGGCGACCAACAGCAGCAGCGCCCGGCGCCCGAAGTTCACGGCGCGCGGTCCAGCCAGCCCCCCCGGAACCCGGCCCTGCGCAGGCCCTGAATGAGATACGGACTCTTGCGCATGTACTTCCAGACCAGCTCTGTGCGGTGATTCGCGAT
>JANMSC010000064.1:0-3228 GCA_031388885.1 Gemmatimonadales bacterium
TCCCGCCGCGAGTTCGGCTTGCACCGCGACCAATTCGGCCGGCGCTCCGCCCGCGATCCGCGACCGGAGCATCGCGAAGCTCGCCTCAAGTTGGACGGCGAGATCGGCGTTCTTGGCGCGCACCGTGCGCTCGACCTTCTCAAATTCGAGGTAGGCATCGAACGCGGCCGCGGTCGCGTCGTCGCGGCGACCGGCCTCGGCGAGATCGCCGGCCTCTCGCAACTTTGTACGCACCGCACCGAACACCGCCGCGACTAGCGCAGCATCGTCGTCGGCAGATTCGAATGCGCGCACCGCCGCGACTCCCTCACGCCCCGCACCCGTACCGAGTGCGGTGAGGATCGCCGTATCGTTCATCTGCGCAACCGCCGTGAACGAACGCAGCGAGGGCGGCACCGGGCCAGCCGGCTGGGCCTGCCGGAGCGTTGAGGCGTATGCCGCGAGCGCCCACCGATCTTCAGCGCTGAGGCGGGTTTCATACGCCGGCATCGCCGTGCCGGCTACACCGATCGTGATCCGCTGATAGAACGCGAGTGGTGTGGCATCGGTCAGCGCGGCGTGATCGGCGAGATTGGCTGGTGCCGGATGAAGCCCTGCGCCTGCGGCACCGTCACCGCGCCCATTGTCGCCGTGGCACCCAGCGCACTCCTGCCGGAAGAGCGCCGACCCCCGCGCCAGTGAGGGCGACCGCTCAGGGATGTCGACCAGCGTGATGCCGAGTCCACTCGCAAGTGCATCCGTCACACCGCGCACGACGGCGTCGACCGAGTCGGGCGCCGCGGTGCGGCGCACCAGCACCAGGGCACGCTGGAGGCCCGCCACTGTTCCGGCAGACACTTTGGCCGGAAGCAGGCGCGCCGTGCGGATGGCCTCGGTCAGGAAGAGCTCAGCCTCTTCGACTTCGGCGGGCATGACCACGCGCCCGCCGACCACACCGACCCGATATTCCTGGGACGCGAGCTGTGCCGATGCGGCAACGCGTCGCGCCGAGGCCACGGAATCGGGGCCCGGAACGCCAACCAGGGTTGTGAGGAGCACAGCCGCTTCAATGAGAATCATTCCCAACCGCTTTTTTATGGACGGGATAAAGTATGGCGGGACAGCGCAATTCGGAAGCCGGAAGGAATGGAAAGGGAGAAGGGAGAATCGGTCGCCGCGGCTATCCGCTCGCTTCTCCCTTCTCAGCTTTCGAGGATCGCTACCGCCGCCGCGACATCGCGACTATGGCTGAGTGAGAGATGGATCGTGACGCGGTGGGGTGCAAGCAGGTCGGCGGCGCGACCGTAAAGCACCACTTCGGGCCGACCGTCCGGAAGGCGCCGGACGCCGATGTCGCGCCATCCAACCGTTCGCGCTCCAGGGAGGACCTGGAGTGCCTTGAAGACCGCTTCCTTCGCGGCGAGGCGAGCAGCGAACGCCGGGGCTGGGTCACCGAGGGCGTCGACGTAGGCCCGTTCGTCATCGGTCAGGGTGCGGTCGAGAATCCGCTCGCGATGGCGGTCAAGCAGCGCCCGCGCCCGAACGACTTCGACCACATCAAGCCCGATCCCGATTATGGCCACGGAAGGCGCCACCACCAATCGTGAACGGGCTGGAACCACGCTGGAACCGCGACCTGCCCACCCAGCCAAGCGGCAACGAGCCCAACCACAAGCACCGCCATGACCGACGCGATTCGCACGACGATCATCGGGCGGCGCCACCGCTCGACCTCTGCCGCAACGCTGCGCCACCGTATGCCGTCGCTGGTTGCCAGACGCACTGCCGCGTCCCACGCCTGTTCAAGTGCGGCTGCGCGGCGTCGGTCGGTCGCGGCGTCTGCTGGTGCCGATTCAAGCCCCTCGACCGCCATGCCGCAGGCTATGACACGATTGAGCAGAATGGTGGCCGTTTCGTCGTCGGGATACAGCGCGTCGAGTCGCGCCCGCGGAAAGCGCGAATGGACGGCCGCGTCCCGCATCGCGGCGCGCGCGTCGTCGAGCACGCGATCGCGCAGCGCTGCGGCTGCAGCTTCCCAGGCTCGCTGCCACGGCGCGTGCTGCCCGTCGCCCGCCGCGCGTGCCGCGAAGAGCTCATCGAGCATTCGAAGCCGGATGTCGTCGAATGGTTCAGCCGCGGGGCGAGCGGCGAGGTGCCCGAGGTCTGTCCCGAGTGACGTGGTCATCGAGGCCAGTGAGCCGGATGTTCGTCGGCGAAGTGCAAGGCGAGCCGCGCTGGCCGGCCAGTGCGCCTGGTGAACCCCGCCGCAAACGCCGCGAGGCCATCGGCCGAGAACGATTCACGCGGCAGGTCAAGCGCGACAATTGCCCGCTCGATCGAATGGGCATCCCCCTCGACCTCGATCAGCGTGTCGCACTCGGGATACCACTCCAGGCGCACCGACGCGCCCTCGACAGCGTACACCTCGACATACCGATCAACCGAGTGAACCGCTGAGTAGCCAAGCGCTCCGAGAAGTTCAGCGATTGCCGCACCACCGCCGAGGCGGCATTCCAGCTCAGGGCGTGCCTTGTATCCCTGTGGCGAGACAGTCGTCGGTCCCTTCCATGCGAGTTCCTCGTGGATCGTCCCATCGATGCCTTCATACCGCCGAACTCGCAGCACTTCTCTGCGCTCCGTGAGGACGCCGCGCTGATCGTAACGCCGATCAATCAGGCGTCCAGAGTACACCGGCATCCCGCCGGGGCCGCGCTGGTGCAGCCTGAGGCGGAGCGCCTCCGGATCGGGAACGAGTGCCTTCAGTTCGAGTTCAAGCAGAGCATCACCTCCATGACCGCGTCGGTGTCCGCCAGCGTCTCGAACGCAGCGGCCGCACCCGCCTGGCACAATTCGTCAACGGTGTACGCGCCAGTCGCCACGCCGATCGCGTGGGCACCGATCGCGATGCCGCAGGTCACGTCGGCCGGCGTATCACCGACGATGACCACGTCGCGCCCCCCCGGAATACGTCCCATCAGGCCCTCGGCGCGCGCCGCCGCCACCGCAGGGAGGTCCGGGCGGTGCGCGCTGTCGGACCCGAAGGCACCGAGCGCAAACCGGTCGAATGGCAGGCCAGCAGCGTCCAGCTTGAGCCGTGCGCCGGGCACGACGTTGCCGGTCAGCAACCCGACCAATACGTCGTCACGGGCGTGGAGCGCGTCGAGCAATGCCGCGACGCCCGGTAACGCGCGCACCACATGACCGTCGCCTGCGAGCCGTGCGTCGAGGTGCCCGAGATACCGATCGAGC
>JANMSC010000032.1:0-1775 GCA_031388885.1 Gemmatimonadales bacterium
TGATCGCGATTGGTGCGCACTTGTGGCACGGGGTCTGGTCGGTCTTCCAGACGCTCGGCGCCAATCACCCGACCTGGAACCGACTCCGCCGAGTGATCGCCATCACGCTCGCAGTCATCGTGGCGGGCGGATTCGCGACCATCCCGATCGCAGCACTACTCGGACTCCTCCATACATGATCCTTGACGCGAAGATTCCCGGTGGTCCGCTCGATGAGAAGTGGGACCGGCATCGCGCCGACCTGCGTCTTGTCTCGCCGGCCAACAAGCGCAAGTTCGACGTGATCGTCGTGGGCTCCGGGCTCGCGGGTGCATCGGCCGCCGCGTCGCTCGCCGAGCTGGGTTACAACGTGTCGTGCTTCTGCTTCCAGGACTCGCCTCGCCGGGCGCACTCGATCGCCGCGCAGGGCGGCATCAACGCCGCCAAGAACTACCAGAACGATGGCGATTCAGTCGAGCGGCTGTTCAAGGACACGATCAAGGGTGGCGACTTCCGCGCGCGCGAAGCGAACGTGTACCGCCTGGCGCAGGTCTCGGTCAACATCATCGACCAGTGCGTCGCGCAGGGCGTGCCGTTCGCGCGGGAGTACGGCGGTGGCCTCGCCAACCGTTCCTTTGGCGGGGCGCAGGTCTCACGCACGTTTTACGCGCGTGGCCAGACCGGCCAGCAGCTGCTCATCGGCGCGTACCAGGCGCTCGAGCGACAGATCGCCAGGGGCATGGTTCGGATGTACACCCGGCATGAAATGCTTGACCTGGTCGTGGTGGACGGCAAGGCCCGCGGGATCGAGACCCGCGACCTCGTGACCGGCACGATTCAGTCGCACGCGGCGCACGACGTGGTGCTCGCGACCGGTGGCTACGGCAATGCGTTCTACCTGTCGACCAATGCGAAGGGGTGCAACGTCACGGCCGCATTTCGGGCCTACAAGCGTGGTGCCGCGTTTGCCAACCCGTGCTTCACCCAGATTCATCCCACCTGCATCCCGGTGAGCGGTGACTATCAGTCGAAGCTCACCCTCATGTCGGAGTCGCTGCGCAACGACGGACGGGTGTGGGTGCCGATCCGGCAGAGTGATTCGCGCGCGCCCCGCGACATTCCCGACAAGGAACGCGACTACTACCTCGAGCGGAAGTATCCGAGCTACGGCAATCTTGCGCCGCGCGACATCGCCTCGCGAGCTGCCAAGGAAGTTTGCGATGAGGGTCGCGGGGTTGGCCCCGGTGGTCTCGGTGTGTACCTCGACTTCTCGGCCGCCATCACGCGACTCGGTGAGGACGCGATCCGCGAACGCTACGCCAACCTGTTCGAGATGTACGAGCGGATCACGGGAGAGAATCCCTACCAGACGCCGATGCGCATCTATCCCGCGATGCATTACACCATGGGCGGCACCTGGGTCGACTACAACCTGATGAGCACACTCCCGGGGCTGCACGTGATCGGTGAGGCCAACTTCTCCGACCATGGTGCAAATCGCCTCGGCGCATCGGCGTTGATGCAGGGATTGGCGGATGGATACTTCATCCTGCCGTACACCATCGGCGATTACCTCGCGGGCACGACGTTTGAGTCGGTCGATTCGTCGCACCCGGCGTTTCAGGCGGCAGAGCAGGGCGCTCGCGACCGCATCGCGCGCCTCCTCGCCGTCAATGGCACACGCTCCGTCGATTCGTTCCACAAGGAGCTTGGCCGTCTGATGTGGGACTACTGTGGCATGGCGCGCACCCGCCAGGGGCTCGAGCGCGCCCTCGAGCTGATTCCAACGCTGCGGG
>JANMSC010000063.1:0-2345 GCA_031388885.1 Gemmatimonadales bacterium
CGACATACCCGCGAACCCGGAACCCGCCACCGCGGCGGGGAGCGCGTGCGTTGCACCCAAACCGGCAAGCGCATCAGCGTACTGGCTCGCGGTGGCGAACCGATCGGCTGGCAGCTTGGCGAGCGCCGTGAACACCGCGGCCTCGACGTGCGGCGGCACGGTGTCGCGTACCGTGCGGATGGGCGACGGCTTCTCGGTCATCACCTTCGCCACGATGGCCTGCACGCTTGAGCCGGTAAATGGCGGATCGCCCGCGAGCATCTCGTACGTCACCGCACCCAGCGCATAGATGTCGCTGCGCGCATCAATGGCGCGCTCCCCCATCGCCTGTTCCGGCGACATGTACTGCGGTGTGCCAAGCGAGAGCCCGGTTTGCGTCATGCGCGCACCACCGGCACTCTGCACCGCGAGCGCGATACCAAAATCGGCGACGAGCGCGTGCCCTCCCTGCAACAGGATGTTTTCGGGCTTGATATCGCGATGGATGATGCCGAGCGAGTGCGCATGGCTCAGCGCGTCAGCGACTTCGCGCGCGATGCGCACCGCGTCGTCGATCGGCAGCTGCCGTTCCCGCTCGAGTCGGGTGCGCAGCGTTTCGCCGGTGACGAGCGGCATGACGTAGTACAGCAGGCCGTCTGCATCGCCACTGTCGAGCAGCGGCAGGATGTGGGGGTGCTGCAGTCGCGCGGTGGTGCGAATTTCAGTGAGAAAGCGTTCGCCGCCGAGCGCGGCACCGAGGTCGGGGTGCAGCACCTTGATGGCGACGTCGCGCTGGTGCTTGAGGTCGTGCGCGAGATACACGGTGGCCATCCCGCCCTGGCCGAGTTCACGCTCGACGCGGTAGCGATCTGACAAAGCGGTGGCGAGGCGGTCGAAAGTGGCGCTCATCTCGGCACCCTTGCCTTCAGCTCTTCATGGAAATTCTCGACGACGATGAGGCGTTTCCGTGCCGCGGCTTCGCTTGCGCGCACGAGCAGGAATCGCTTCCCATCCGGCGTGATATCCCACGCAGAGACCGCCTGCAACGAAAAGAGCGCCCGGGGACTGCCCGTGGAAAAACCCGGCCCCGGCATTACCGGCACGGCGAGGAGTGAATCAGATGACGAGCGGTAGAAGATCTGCCGCCCGTCTGCAGACCATCGCGGGTCCCGACCGGCGATCGGCGACACCTGCCGCTGGTTACCCTCGGTGTCCGGGAAGGGCCGAACGAACACCCCGCTGTTGCGCATGCCTTCTGCGTGGTACACGAGCCATCGCCCGTCGGGAGACACGGATCCAGCGCGCCCGAGACCCGGGTCGGTGTGGAACTCGCGCGCGGCGGAATCGACGCCCGGGCGAAAGCCAAAGATGGTGAGGTTCGACCGACCCGGTGAGGAATACGTCAACCACAGTCCATCCGGCGACCAGCGCGCGTCGGCCACGGTACGGTTGCTCACCGGTATGGGCGTCGGACGAGCACTGCCGTCCGCGGGCAGCGAGGCAAGCTCACCCAGCGCTGAGCTGACGAGCAGTGTCCGGCCGTCGGGGTGCCAACTCACACGGTTGAATGAACCCTGGAAGGTCAGGCGATCGCGATTCACGCTCCCATTGCGTGTGACCCACACGTGTCCGCCATCCGCACCGCGCAGCACGAACGCGAGGCGCACACCATCAGGCGCGAGCGCGATATCACGGATCTCGCCCGCCACCTCGGATTCGAACGGGGTGATCGCACCGTCGCGAGTCGCCCACACCAGCTCGCGCCGGGCGGTACCCTGCCCGCCGGCCAGATACCAGAGCGTGCCATCGCGCGAGATGGTGAGACCGACCGAGCCAGTGCCGCCGGTGCTGACCAGAAGCCCCTGTGCGAGGACAACCGCTGGCCCGGTCACCTCGAGTCTGTCCTGATCGAAGGGTACGCCGAAGAGGTCGCCATTCCGCGTGACGTACAGCAGATGCCCGCTTCGCGCATAGCGCACGAAGACGCCCCGGAACAATTCGCGATGCGTTCCGGCCTCGAGGTCGAGCACCGCGATGCCGTCGGTCTCCGTGCCGCCCTGACCAGGACCACCGCGGTTGACGACCATGAGCACGCCCCGTCCGTTGGGCAGCGGATCGGGCCAGACGTGCTGCCTGTCGCCCGCAGCGGAATCGAGGGTCGACACCAGCTCCGGCGCCCCTCCCGTTTCCCGCACACGAGCCAGCGGACCGACACCGCGACGGTCGAAATAGATGAACCCGTCGTATCCCCAGGCCAGCCCCGGCACGCCGACAAGGGAATCGGTCACCAGCGACGAGAGGCCGCCGGCGACGTCCATCGTGCGGATGGTTGGACCGGACATGTAGGCCAAGCGCCGACCATCAGG
>JANMSC010000171.1:0-4799 GCA_031388885.1 Gemmatimonadales bacterium
CGCACCGGACGGGAACCGTCTCTGCTGCGCCTCATGAACGTCGGTAACGGTGGCCCGTATCCTGCAACTTACGCGTCGGGCGCTTGCACCAAAGCACGTAGGCCATCGCCCGACAGCTCGGCGCTCGCGGTGCTATTGATGCAGACGGTGTCGTATAGCTGGTACAAGACTCGTCACACTTCGCTGCGGAGTGCCGGAGGCGGTTGTGGTCTCGTCCGCGAACTCGTAAGGTGGGGAGGGGGAAACCCTGTCAGGCGAATGCCGTCAGTTATCTTCGCGCTTTCCCGACTGCACGGGGCTGGACCCGATGGCAGTATTGGTTTGGTATTATAGTCGAGTGCACGACCAGTTTCCTCTACTCTAGACCGAACAATGCGCTGGCCCACCGTCATCCCACCCCGAGTCGTCCCCCGCCTCGTCGTGAGCGCGCTGCTGGCGCTTCCGCTCGGCGTCGGTGCGCAGCGACCAGCTTCAACAGAGGTCGTCTGGCCGAGGGGACCGGATCCGGCACGGATACAGTACTCCGGTATGCTGCGTTCGGAGCTGGACGTCGGGGCACACAGGTCGCGCTTCGAGAAGCTCCGCTTCTCCATCACTGGTGAGCGGAACTTACTGGGCGCCGCCCTGCAGAAGCCGCATGACGTGTACGTCGATCGCCAGTCGCGTTGGTGGGTGAGCGACATGGGTCGCCGTCAGGTGCTTCTGTTCGACCCGTCGCGCAAGGAGGCACGGGCGGTCGGCGCCAGCGCCAGCGATGACAGCGTGCTCGTGACGCCCTTGGGGCTCACGGGCGACGCTGCCGGTTTCATCTATATCGCGGACGGAATGCGCCACCGCGTTGTTGTGCTGAATCCGGCTGGCGAGCCGGTGCGCTTCATCGGCGAGGGGGTGCTGCTCAACCCCGTCGACGTGGCGATCGACGCAGCGCGCGAGCGGCTCTACGTCTGCGATTCATTCTTGCACCAGGTGGTGGTGTTCAACCTGCGCGGACAGGTCATGTCGCGCATCGGCAACCAGATAGCTGGTCCCGAGGCGGTGACCGCCGCCGTGCGGCGCATCGACCTAGCGCCGCGAACGCACAGCGGCGCACCGCAACGCGTGGATCTCGCGCACTCCAAACCGACGGGTGGCCCGAAGGACATCGCGCAGCACCGCGGGTCCGGCGACGGTGAGTTTCGCTACCCGTCGTTCCTGGCGCTGACGCCTAGCGGGCACCTGTACGTGAGCGATGTGATGAACTTCCGCATCCAGGAGTTCGATGCGGCCGGGAAGTTCGTGCGCGCAATCGGCGAGCTCGGCAACGTCCCCGGCACGTTCACGCGCCCGAAAGGCGTCGCCGTGGACTCCGACGGCAACCTGTACGTGGCCGACGCCGCCTTCAACAACATCCAGGTGTTTAACCTCAACGGCGAACTCCTGATGGCCTTCCCCGATCGTAAGAGCGAGGACGGTAATCTGGCACTTCCCGAAGGGGTGTTCATCGATGGCCGCGACCGCATTCTGGTGGCGGACAAGTACAACGGCCGGGTGCAGCTGTATCAGCGCCTGAAGCCGTAACTTTCACTGTAGTGGGGCGCCGGAGGTCGTCCAGAAGTGCTTCTACCACGCATTTTCACCGCAGGTGTACGTCTCTCTTTTCCCGAGGTTACTCCCATGAGGAGAATAGGCAGCCTCCTCGCATTGCTGGCCTTCGCCGCGCCGCTGAGTGCACAGAACGTTGTGGGCTCGGATCACGACCTGCGTGGTCAGACAGGCAAGCAGATTCAGGACTATGGCCAGGTGTGCGTGTATTGCCACACCCCTCATAAGGCCACAACCAAAAACGTCGCGCTCTGGAACAGGAGCCTCACCGGACTGGGACCGTACACCATGTACTTTCCCACGACAAAGCCGGGGCAGAGCGCCACACCCCAACCCGCATCGCTGTCCTGCCTCTCGTGCCATGACGGAACGGTCGCACTCGACCTGATCGTCAACGTGCCGAGCCCTGGCGGACCCAGCCTTGGCGGCAAGATGACCGGTGGTCATGTAATCGGCACGGACTTAAGTGACGATCACCCGATCTCGATTGACTACCCGAATTCCCCCGGCGATTTCAATCCAAGTCCCTCGGGGCCGAAGCTGTACACGAACAAGGTCGAGTGCGCCAGCTGTCACAACCCGCACTCGACGCAGTACGGAGAGTTCCTTCGGATGTCGAACACCGGCAGCGCGCTGTGTCTGGCCTGCCACAAGAGGTAGGGAGCAATCCTGACCTGTGATTATGACTCCACGTGCGACGCGCCGCGCAGGCCGTACGCTACCTCGTCCGCTGCTGGCGGTCGTGTTGGCCTGCGTGGTACCGCTTTGCGCGTGGAGTCAGTCACCGGTTCGCCTCGTTCCTAACGCCGGCGAGTTCGTCCTCGACCTCGACAGTTACCGGCTCGGCATCGCCGACTCCCTCGGCTGGCAGCGCACCAACGTCCGCAACTCTCTGCGGATCCCGTTCGCGGGCACGGTGGTGCACGAGAATCTGGCGAAGTACACACTGGACCTCAGACCCACGCTTCGCAGGCTGTGGAGCGGCTCGAACGCAGGGACCCAATCGCTCGCTACACGCGAACTGGGCTACGACGGTCGCGCGCAACTCTTCGCGATCACGCGGTTCCCCCTCGCGATGCAGACGATAAAGCTGTCGGGGGCCACGCAGGGGGACTTCGGCGAGCATCAGGACTACGATGAGAAGTTCAGCGGCGCGGAAGTGTCGTGGCGCAACACGATGCTCCCGCTCTCTGCGTCGGTGTCGCACCGGGCGTTCCGCGATACATGGTATCCGGCGTTTCAACAGCGACCACTTCTGCGCAACGAGCGCACCGACGTGGCCCGCTGGAGCGCGCGCAACAGCAAGACTTCGGCGTCCGCAGAGCGCACGAACTTCTCCGACCCCACCACGGGGTCGCGGTTCCGAACCAGCGCGGAGTCGTTCTCCAACCTCTTCCGGTGGGGAAGAGGGAGTTACCTCACCTCCACCGGCAACCGGAACGAAATCGCGGGGACGATGGGCTACACGAGAAGCAACTGGTCGCAGCGCGCCCGCATTCAACACAAGAAACACGTCTACTCGAACACCTCGTACCTGTTCTATGCCCTCGGATCGGAGCGCTTCTCGAATCGTGGGCATGCGGAAACGATGAATCTCCTCGTGCAGGCGGCGCCGTCACTCCTCTTCGGAATGCGCGCGAGCCAGACGTTCGCGAACTTCGGCTCGGGGCAGGCACGCATGATTTCCGTCGGCCCGAACATCGCGTTTGAACGTTCGCTCGGTCGACGCGTGGCGTTCATGGGGAGCGCTGGCATTTACCGCGATTGGCACCAGCGTGATCTGCGCGACCGGACCGTGTTCGTGGTCGACGAGCCGCACATGATCGATTCCAGTCGCCGCATCATGCTGCGACGCCCCTCGATCGAGGTCGCTACGTTGGACGTGCGCAGCGCCGACCGAACGACCCGATTCACCGTCGGCGTGGACTACCAGCTCTTTGTCACCGAAGTGACGAGTGAACTCGTGGCGATCCCAGGCGGGCGCATCGCGGTGGGAGATACGCTGCTTTTGACCTACGCGTTTCTGCTGCCGGCCCGCCAACCGGTGAACGGTATCTCCGCCGACTACGCGACTACGCTCACGGCGGGACCGTTCAGCATCTTCCATCGCAGGTTTCGTCTCGGAGCGCAGTCGCCGACCAGCGTTGAGTTTCTGGGCGCGTCCACGGACGAGCGTTCCACCGGCGCGCGCCTGTCGTGGCAACGGGAACTGGGGAGCCTCGACCTCTCGGCGGAGGAGCGTCGACGCGTGTCGGGCGGCCTGACGTATCTGGCACGGGAGGGGCGCGCGAGCGTCGCGGCCCGGACACGTGCCGGAACGCAGGCCCTGTTGTCGGTTTCGGTCAATCGCGCCGAGGTGGGGCAATTTCGGACCGATGCGGCGTCGTTGACAGGTGGTATGTCGTGGTGGGCGTCGCGCGCGCTGCGACTGAACGTGGAGTTGCGGGGATGGAGTTGGCGGCCGACCGGAGCGAGCAGCGAAGAGTTGCTTGGAGGGGCGTTTGGCGGTGAGCTCCATCTCGGGCTCACCGACCTCGCCGTCCGCTATGAGGCGTATGCGCGGCAATTCGGTGGCGTGCCGGGGCGTGAGAGCCGGGTGGTGACCCGCCTAGTTCGGAAGTACTGAGATGCGCTGGCGTTGGCTGTCTGTCGTCTTTGTGGTTCTGCTGAGCCAGCTGGCGCGCGCCCAAGCGGTTTCCCCGGGCCATGCGCTGGGCTGCGACCTCTGCCACGTGGGTCATGTTCGGAAGATCTCGCACGCCGGACGCCTGGTAATGGCGACGCGCACCAACGCGAGTGGCCCGCCTGTCGTCGCGCCCCCAGGGCTCACTCCGATTTCCGTGAGCTGCCTGCGGTGCCACCACTCGACCACCGTGCGTGCCACCGAGATGACGTCGGCGCAGCTCGTCGCTACCGGCGGTGTGTACGTGGGCAAGTACGTGGGCTCGACGCTCTTCACGAGCCACAAGATGGGTGGAGGTGGCGAACCGCAGTGCTTCACCTGCCACCGCGTGCATGTCCCTGGTCAGCTTCAACCGGGGGGTACTCTGCAGCGGGCCATCTGCACGACGTGTCATACCAGCCAGCGGAATCATCCCGACCCGAGCCACCTGACGGTCGCCTGTTCGACCTGCCACACCATTCACACGTGGTACTTTGGCAATTCGCTGCCTAGGCAGGTGATCGCGACCCAGGCCCCTGACGCCCTCGCCCCGCTT
>JANMSC010000185.1:0-6322 GCA_031388885.1 Gemmatimonadales bacterium
TGAATCACACTCCGCCGGATCTCGTCGTCCGCCGTGCGCACCACGCCTCGCGCCACTGGAAGCTGACCCGCGTGGATGCGCTCCTCGTATGTCGACAACTACTTCTCGATCTGTACGTAGGCGCCCCGCACATCGCCGATCGCCGAGATGCCGATCCCGAGCACGTCGTCGCCGGGAATGACGGCGTATCCCTGGAAATTCCGCCGCAGCCGTCCTTCGAGCTTCGCACGCGCGAGCTCGTCGACGGGCCGCGCGAAGTGGTCCATCCCGATCGGTTCGTACCCGGCGCGGAGGAACCGCTCACGAGCGATGGCGAACAGTGCGAGCTTTGTGCGTGCATCCGGAAGCTGGTCTGCCTCGATCTTCTTCTGGTGCCCGCGCACCCATGGAACGAATGCGAACGAGTAGACGGCCGCGCGGTCGATGTCGAGGCCGACCACCGAGTCCACCGTGCGCTCAAAGCTCTCCGGTGTCTGCAGCGGCAGTCCGTAGATGAGGTCCACGTTGATGCCGCGAAAGCCGCGACGGCGGGCGTGGTCGACCAGCGCGGCCGTCTGTTCGAGCGATTGCACGCGGTTGATCGACTCCTGCACCTCCGGCGTCAGGTCCTGCACGCCGAAGGAGATCCGATTGAATCCCAGGTCTGCCAGCGCGTCGATATGGGCGGCTGTCGTCACACGTGGATCGGCCTCAAGGGCGAGTTCGGCGCCTGGCGCCGGCCGGAAGTGCCGCAACGTGTGTGCGAGCAGCTCGGTGAGCTGCGCCGGCGTGAAATAGGTCGGCGTCCCCCCGCCGAGGTGGAGCTGCGCGAACCGGCGGCGGTTGGGCAGCCGCTCGGCGAGCAGTTCGACCTCGCGCTTCACAAGCTCGAGATACGGCGCGGCCATTTCCCGGTGCCGGGTGATGATCACGTGACAGCCGCAGAACAGGCACCGCTGCTCGCAGAACGGCAGGTGCATGTACAGCGACAACGGCGCGTCGCCGAGTCGATCGGCGGCGGCCAGCCGGATGAGGTAGTCATCGGTGCCGACGCCCTCGTGGAACTCGATCGCGGTCGGGTAGCTGGTGTATCGCGGACCGGGACGGTCGTGCCGCGCCAGGAGCCCCGCCGTGACCTCCCGGCCGACGGGACGGGTATTCGCCTCCACTGGTGATGCGGTGTCGGAGATGCTCACGCGAGCCGTTCTTCGTGGACCGCCGCGATGAGGGCGTGTACGCTGTCGATGGGAGTGTCCGGCAGGATGCCGTGACCGAGATTCATGATGTGGCCTCGCGCGGGCATGCGGGCGAGGAGCGCACGAGTAGCGATGCGGGTTGGTTCGGCACCGGCGAGGAGCACTGCGGGGTCCAGGTTGCCCTGCAGCGCCTTCGCCGCCGGTACGCAAGCCCGGAGGGCGGTGAGGTCTTCGCGCCAGTCGACCGCCAGTGCCTCCGACGGAAGGTCCGCGTAGGCGTCGACCAGGTGCGACGCGTCCTGGATGAACATGATCCGCGGCACGCCGAGCGGCCGGGTCGCGTCGAAGAACCGCACGAGGTGGGGCCGCACCAGCCGAGTCCAGTCGGCGAGCGACAGGACGCCTCCCCACGTATCAAACAACTGCACCGCGTCGGCGCCCGCCTCGACCTGCGCCGTCACGTACCGCACGGCGAGCGTGGTGAGTTTCTCGAGTAGGGCGTTGAGGAGCCCCTCATCGCGCGCCGCAAGTGCACGGAGCGCCGGGAACCCCGGGTTCCCCCGCCCCTGGACGAGGTAGGCGGCGAGCGACCACGGGGCACCCGCAAAACCGAGCAGCGCAGCTCGGTCGCCGAGCTCTCGTTTGACGATCCCGAGCGCCTCGATCACCTCGGTCGCGATCGTTCCCGGCTCTGGATTGACGAGCGCGTCGACGTCGGCAGCGGTGCGCACGGGCTTCGCCAGCACCGGGCCGGGATCAAATCGCACCGACAGGCCGAGTGCGCTGACCGGACTCATCAGGTCGGCAAAGATGATGGCTCCATCGAGCGGAAAGCGTGCCAGCGGCTGCATCGTCACTTCGGCTGCCAGTGTGGCGTTCCCCGAGAGCTCTTCGAAGGTGTGGCGCTCGCGGAGCGCCCGGTACTCGGGCAGGTAGCGGCCCGCCTGGCGCATCACCCACACCGGCCGCCGATCCGTCGGTTCACCACGCAATGCACGCAGCAGTCGGTCGTTCATCACCCGCTCTCCTCGCCGGCGGCGACGAACCGGTAGCCGATGCCGCGCACCGTGTGGAAGAACCGCGGCCGCTCGGGGTTGGGCTCGAACCGCTTGCGCAGGCGCACGATGAAGTTGTCGATCGTGCGCGACGAGGGGAGCACGTCGTCCCCCCACACCTTTCCGAGGATCTCATCGCGCCACACGACCTCGCCTTCCCGCTCGACGAGCACTTTGAGAATCATCGCTTCTTTCTGGGTGAGGATCTGATCACCGCCGTCGAACGAGCGACCGCGGAAACTGCGAAAGTCGAACTCATTGCCGCCGAACTGCACCACCGGCTCGAGCGCCGTCAACGCGTCGTAGCGCGAGCGGCGGCGCAGGATCGCCGCCACGCGCAGCAGCAGTTCGCGCAGCTGGAATGGCTTCGGGAGGTAGTCGTCGCCGCCCACTTCGAGCCCGCGGATGCGATCGCCGCCACCGCCCTTCGCAGTGAGGAACAGGACGGGGGTGTCGCGCCCCTCGCTTCGCGCCATCTGGCAGACTGTGAAACCGTCCATGCCTGGGAGCATGACGTCGAGGATCACGAGCCCATACTCCCGATGCCGGATCTTGTGGAGCGCCCCCAAGCCGTCGCCAACGACCTCCACCGCGTAGCCCTCAGCCTCGAGATTTTCGCGAATGCCGCGGGCGAGGTTGATTTCGTCCTCAACGAGCAGGATATGTGTGGTGTGGGTGGTCATGTGTGCTGCTCCGTGGCTGCGGGCCAAATCACCGTGAAGCAGGCACCGCGTCCCGGACCGGCACTTTCGCCGGTGACACGGCCGCCATCGAGGTTGACGCAGCGCCAGACGAGGTACAGGCCGAGGCCCGTCCCGCTCGAGCGCGCTCGGCCGCCGTTCACGCGGTAGAATTTCTTGAACAGGTGTGCGGCTTCGAGCGGCGGAAAACCGACGCCGTCGTCGTGCACTTCGAGGCGTACGTGGCCGTTCCCATCCGTCGCCAGCACGTCAACCTGTCGGCCGCCGCTCGCCGCGCGGATAGCGTTGTGCAACAGGTTGCGGACAACTGTCCGCACGCCCTCGGGGTCCGCCCAGACGACGATCGACGACGGGACGTTGGTGCTCAGCCGTACCTCGCTTTCGGCCGCGGCGTCGCGCAGCTCTTCGACCACGGATGACACCACGGTGCTGAGTGCGACGCGCTCTGGCGACGTGCGCGCCTCGGTCGCCGACAGGCGCGACGTGTCGAGGATGTTCGCGATCATCCGCTGCAGGCGGCCAAGGTCGGCGAGCAGTCGCTGCACCAGTTCGGCCCGCCGAAGGGCAGGCGGATCGCGCATCGCCAGCGTCTCGGCCGAGAGGCGCAGGCTCGCCAGCGGGCTCGTCAACTCGTGCGACACCGCGGCGAGAAAGTTCTCCTGGCGCTGCCGCAACTTCGCCTCCTCACGCACGGCACGATGCACCACCGCCATCGCGGCCAGCAGCACCGCGAGAAAGAATGCCCCTTCCCAAGCGTAGCGGTTCAACCGGTGGTACCGGTCCGACTGTAGCCCCGCGAGCACGGGCGGAGCGACCACCACGCCGGACGAATCCGGAGAGATCGCGAGGTTCGGATAGATGTGCGCCACGTCACGCCACGGCCTGCCAGCCTGCAGCAACATGCGCGCCGATGCCGCCTCCGCGTAGTAGGCGCCACGCAGCCTGGCCTCGACATGCGCGGTATAGCGCACCTCGTCAGCCATCCAATAGGCGAGCTGCGCCACGCACACTGCGAGGAGCACAATGAAGCCCACCTGCAGCGGGCGCGTCGAGTGCCAAAGGCGGCGAACGATGTTCACGCGGGCTCCGCCGCCCGGACGAACGACCGGGCGAGCGCGTCGCGGAGTCCGACGAGGTGCGCCTGCTGGTGGGCAAGCGAGAGGAAGCCCACCTCGTACGCCGAGGGCGCGAGCGCGATCCCCGCGTCAAGCAGCGCGTGGAAAAGTTGCGTGTAACGCGCCGCGGCGCCGACGTCGATCGCTTCCGCCGACCGGGGCGGCTCGCCGGCCTGCAGCGACATCCAGAACAGCGAGCCCAGACGCACCAGTCGCGCCGGGAATGGCGCGGACGCAAGCACCGGCGTCAGAAGCGCTTCCAGCGCGGCCCCGGTCGACTCGAGCCGCGTCCAGCCGTCGTCCCGCTCGAGAATCCGCAGCGTCGCGAGCCCCGCGGTCATCGCCACCGCATTCCCCGAGAGCGTCCCCGCCTGGTACACGGCACCCTCCGGCGCGAGATGGCGCATCAGGTCGCGCCGGCCACCGAACGCGCCAACCGGAAGCCCACCGCCGATCACCTTTCCAAACGTCGCGAGATCCGGTGCGATATCGAGGACTTCGGCTGCCCCACCCTTGGCCAGCCGGAATCCGCTGATGACTTCGTCGAAGATCAGGATCGCGCCGGCGCGCTCGGTCTCGCGGCGCAGCGTTACGAGGAAGTCGTGCCGCTGCAGCAGCAGTCCGTTGTTCGCGGGCACAGGCTCGATGATGACCGCCGCGATCCTGTCACCGTCACGCCGCAGCAGCGCGATCAAACGCTGCTCGTCGTCCAGCGGCAACACCAGCGTCTCTGCCGCGAACGCGTCGGGCACGCCAGCCGATGACGGCTGGCCAAACGTGACCAGTCCGGAACCCGCGGAGACGAGCAGGTGATCGGCGTGCCCATGGTAGCAGCCGGAGAACTTTACGATCTTGTCACGGCCGGTCGCCCCCCGGGCGAGACGGATGGCGCTCATCGTCGCCTCGGTGCCGGACGACACAAACCGGACCTGGTCGAGTCCTGGATACGCGCCCACGATCCACTCGGCCAGCTCGATCTCGGGCTCGCACGGCGCCCCAAACGTCGTGCCTCGCTCCACGGCGTCGGCGATCGCCTGACGCACTTCGGGATGCGCGTGCCCGAGGATCAGCGGCCCCCACGAGCACACGAAGTCGGTGTACCGGCGCCCATCCACGTCCTCACACTCGGCGCCGGTTCCGGAGCGGAGCACGCGCGGCGTCCCGCCCACCGCGCGGAAGGCCCGTACCGGAGAGCTCACGCCCCCGGGAATTACCCGCTCGGCGCGCGCCATCCACGCCGCCGACATCGGGCCCGCATTCATATCCACCCCTTCGCCAGCGCCTCGCGTGCGTGATATGTGATGATCATATCGGCGCCAGCGCGCACCATTGCCTGCAGATTCTCGCGCACGACCGCGCCCTCGTCGAGCCAGCCGCGCTCCGCCGCCGCCTTCACGGCGGAGTACTCGCCCGAGACATTGTACGCTGCGAGCGGCAGCGTCGACGCCTCACGCACGCGGCGGATCACGTCGAGATACGCGAGCGCCGGCTTCACCATCAGTATGTCCGCTCCTTCCGCCTCGTCGAGCGTGGCCTCGCGAATCGCTTCGGCCGCGTTGCGGGAGTCCATCTGGTATCCCCTCCGGTCACCGTGCTGCGGCGACGAATCGGCGGCGTCACGGAACGGGCCGTAGTACGCCGACGCATACTTCACCGCGTACGAGAGAATACCAACGCTGCTCTGCCCCCTCGCGTCGAGGGCATCGCGAATGGCCGCCACCCGGCCGTCCATCATGTCCGACGGCGCCACGAGATCAACGCCGGCCTCCGCATGGGCGAGCGCCATTGCCGCGATCGGTGCCAGCGACCGGTCGTTGTCGACTTCGCCGTCCACCATCACGCCACAGTGACCGTGGTCGGTGTACGCGCACAGGCACACGTCGGTAAAGATGACCACGTCACGGCCGAGCGCGCGCCGCAACCTGCGGATGGCGGTCGGCACCGTTCCCTCGGGGTCGCGGGCACTCGTCCCCTCGGCGTCCTTCGCGCCCTCGCGCGGCATGCCGAACAGGAGCACCGCCTGGATACCCAAGCGGCGGTCGGCCTCAACGGTGCGCACGAGGTCGTCCACACCCAGCCGGGAGATGCCTGGCATAGAGGGAATCGGTTCCTCGCCCCGAGCCGATGGCAGGACGAAGTGCGGCATGATCAATTGTGCCGCCCGCACGTGGGTCTCGGCGACGAGGTCGCGCAGCGCAGTAGTGCGGCGCAGTCGACGCGGGCGAACCCGGCCGGGAGTGGACGTCTTGAAGTCACTCATCTCAGTTCCTCGAGCA
>JANMSC010000205.1:0-21761 GCA_031388885.1 Gemmatimonadales bacterium
TCCATCATCGACTTCGAGGCGCATGTCAGGCGCAACGGGACCAGGGTGATCAAGTTCTTCCTGCATATCTCAAAGGACGAGCAACGCAAGCGATTCCTCGCACGCATCGACGAACCCGAAAAGAACTGGAAGTTCGCGCTCGCCGACGTGAAGGAACGGCAGCACTGGGACGCCTACATGGCAGCCTATGAATCGTGCCTCAGCGCCACGAGCACTGCCGACTCACCGTGGTACGTCATCCCGGCCGACGACAAGAAGACAGCTCGGTTGCTGATCTCGGAGACGATAATCCAGACGCTGCGCGAGCTCGGCCTGTCCTATCCGCAGGTGGACGACGCACGGCGAGCGGAACTGCAGTTGATCAGGGCGGAGCTACTGGCAGAGACGTGACCGTTGTCATCCCCGGAGTTCCGTACGTTGCGGCGTGGCGATCAGGCGGACGAGGTCGGGCACGGTGGAATCGCTGGTTTGAGCCGCGAGCGGCGGCTATCCTGCGAATCCGCACACCAGCCAGAGAGCGACAACGAGCAGGCGCATGAGGCGGTTCCAGTTGGAGTGGCGTGGTGTTCGTTGGTACGGGTCGTCCCTACACCCCGCGTCTCCCCAACACCCGCTCCACCGCACGGGCAATCTCTGCCACCGTGAACGGCTTCTCCACCACCTCGCAACCCGCACCAGCGATGAACGCTGCCGTCGTGGATTCGACCACGTCACCGGTCACGAACACCAGACGGTCGAGCACCTGTGGCCGGCGCGCGAGCAGATGCGCGTGCACCTCGCGCCCGCCCATGCCCGGCATCTTGAGATCGCACAGGATCAGCGCTGGCAAGTCGGCGTCCGCTGCCGCGAGCAACCAGGCCAGACCTTCTTCTCCCGACGCCGCTTCACGCACCGGCCACCCACCCCGCTGGAACACGCGGGCGAGCGTGGCTCGCACCGCACTCTCGTCGTCAATCAGCAGCACGTCTGCGAGACGTTCGCCGTCCAGTCGCACGGGTGGTGGTAGCGTCGCGGAGCGAGGCGCGACACCAGTCGCCGGTGAGCGCACCGCGGCGGTCGGATCGAGCGGCAGCGTCAGGACGAACCTGGCTCCAACGCCCGGGGCCGGTCGATTCTCGAGGCGCAACGTTCCAGCGTGCTGTTCCACCACGCCAAGCGACACCGGCAGCCCGAGGCCGGTGCCACGGCCGAACGGTTTGGTGGTAAAGAACGGTTCAAAGATGCGCGATACCACGGTGTCGGGGACGCCGTCGCCGCTGTCTTCGACGATCAGTTCGCCGCAGTCGGCGTGTACGCGCACCACCAGGCGCACGATGCCACCAGCACCCGCCGCATCACACGCGTTGTCGAGCAAGTTGATGACGACCTGCTCGATACCCAGTCGATCGGCGAGCACCGGCGGCATCGGTGAAGTCAGCTCGGTCTGTAGCGTCACGCCGTCGTCGTTCAGCCGCGACACCTGTGAAGCCGCCACGTGCTCAGCCAACTGCGACAGGTCGACCGCTTCGCGCGGCTCCTCACGCTGCCGTACGAAGGCCAGCAAGTCCTTCACGATGTGGCGGGCGCGATGCGCCTGCTGATGGATCAGTTGCAACGCGGTGCGGTCAGCGTCGTCACGCACGGCGTCGAGAAGCTGTTCGCTCTGCCCAAGGACCACCGCCAGCGGATTGTTGAGCTCGTGCGCGACTCCGGAAACAACCCGGCCAATCGCCATCATCTTCTCCGATTCCGCGACTCGGCGCTCGAACTGTTCGCGCTCCGCCTCCATCGCGAGGCCGGCTGTCAGGTCCCGCAGGACGACGACGCTACCGGGGCGATTCTCCACCCGGAGGGCGCCCACCGAGAACTCGAGCGGAAATGTCGAGCCGTCAAGACGCCGTCCCTCGCCGCGCAGCGTGCTCGGCCCCAGCCGCGGTCCGCCGAAATGGACGGTCACCGCGTCGTCGAGCGCGCCAGCGAGGGTACTCCCGGGGGTGAGCACCAGGTCTTCGAGCGGCATCCCCAGCGCACCGCGAGAGGAGAGGCTGAACAGTCGCTCGGCGGCGGCGTTCGACAAGTCAATTCGCCCCTCCGTGTCAACCGTCACGATCGCCTCCTGGACGGCCTCAATGATCCCCATGAGGCGGGCTTCCGATGCGCCAAGGTCGCGCACCCGCTGCGAGCGCGCCTGAGCCACTTCGAGAAAGGAGTCTTGCACCAGCAGCAGCACGATGCTCGCGCCGAGGATGGATGCCACGATCGCGTCGCCATAGCCCGATGCCCGGGCAATGGGGTCGAGCACGACCGCCGCCGCGCCGAGGGACGAACGAAAGAAGATGCCTGCGAAGTAGATCGCCCACAGCACGCCGTGCACGACGAGCGCCACGGCGAGTCGCCGTAGTCCGGGGGCGCGTGGACCGACTGCCGATCGTAGCACGAGAACGGCAGCGCCAATGAAGAAGATCGGAGTAACCACGACCTGCACCCGCATCGTCACGCCCAATCCGAAGAGCGCGGTCAGTGCCACGCCCACGCCGATCGCAAGAACGGCGACACTGGTCTCGATCGATACCCGCAACGGACGTCCCACCGCCTGCACCGCACCCAGCGTCACCAGTGCGAGAAAGCCGAACTTCCCGCCGCTGTAAACCAGGGCGGCGAGGCCGAGCGGCGGCGAGGCTATGCCGAAAGCGCTGGCGAAGGGCGCGACAAGAAACCCGGTCAGCGAAATCATCAGGGCGAGCCAGGCGCTGCGCCACGTCGCGAGGAGTCGCCGCTGCGTCCCGAGGCCGGCAAGTTGGTGAAACAGGACCAGCAGCAGCACCGCTGCCGACCACTGCACCACAACGCCAACGAGCTCAACGTCGGTGTACGTCCGCACGGCTACCATGACAGGCATGCGTCACTAGACATAGACACTTCCTCCGCGCGCACGGAACTCGACCGACTTGTCGGCCATCCCCTGCTCGGCCTCGGCATGCTTCGCGGCGTCCCGGATATCGTGCGAGATTCGCATCGAACAGAACTTGGGGCCGCACATCGAGCAGAAATGCGCGATCTTGGCTCCCTCGGCCGGCAACGTCTCGTCGTGAAAGGCGAGCGCAGTCACCGGATCGAGGGCGAGGTTGAACTGATCACGCCAGCGGAACTCGAACCGAGCCTTCGACAACGCGTCATCGCGCTGCTGGGCTCGCGGATGACCCTTGGCGAGATCGGCGGCGTGGGCCGCGATCTTGTAGGTGATCACGCCGGTCTTCACGTCGTCGCGGTTTGGCAGGCCGAGATGCTCCTTGGGTGTCACGTAGCAAAGCATGGCGGTGCCGTACCAGCCGATCATCGCGGCGCCAATGGCCGACGTGATGTGGTCGTATCCGGGAGCGACATCGGTGGTAAGAGGCCCCAGAGTGTAGAATGGCGCCTCGCCACACCAATCAAGCTGCTTCTCCATGTTCTCCTTGATGAGGTGCATCGGCACGTGACCGGGGCCCTCGTTCATCACCTGCACATCGTATTCCCACGCGATCTTCGTGAGTTCGCCCTGCGTCTTCAGTTCGGCGAACTGTGCCTCGTCGTTGGCATCCTTGATCGACCCCGGACGCAGGCCGTCGCCGAGCGAGAAGGACACGTCGTACGCGGCCATGATCTCGCAGATGTCGCGGAACCGGGTGTAGAGGAACGATTCCTGGTGATGGGCGAGGCACCACTTGGCGATGATGCTCCCCCCGCGTGACACGATACCAGTCATCCGGTTCGCGGTCATCGGGATGTAGCGCAGCAACACACCTGCGTGCACGGTGAAGTAGTCGACACCCTGCTCCGCTTGTTCGACCAGCGTGTTGCGGTACACCTCCCAGGTCAGGTCCTCGGCGATCCCCCCAACCTTTTCGAGCGCCTGGTAGATCGGCACGGTACCGATCGGTACCGGCGAATTGCGCAGGATCCACTGACGCGTCTCGTGAATATCCTTGCCAGTGGACAGGTCCATCACCGTGTCGGCGCCCCACAGCGTGGCCCAACGGAGCTTCTCCACTTCGTCGTCGATCGACGACACCACAGCGGAGTTACCGATGTTGGCGTTGATCTTCACGTGGAAACCTCGGCCGATGATCATCGGCTCGAGTTCGGGATGGTTGATGTTGGCGGGGATGATCGCGCGCCCGCGCGCCACTTCGCTGCGCACGAACTCTGCCGTCATGCCCTCGCGAATCGCGATGTACTCCATCTCGGGCGTGACCTCACCCCGGCGAGCGAAATGGAGTTGGGTGAGGGGGCCGGTGCCGCGCAACACCATGCGGCGAAGTGACGGCGGCATTTCAAGGCCGATCGCCTGGTCGCGATCGGGGAGTTCGACCACCGGCCGCGCGGCGATCCAGGGCGAGCGGATCGCAGCAAGCCCGTCGCGGACATCGATATCCTGTGGACCCGACGTGTCGTAGACTCGCAGCGGCTCATTGACCGCTCCATCGGGCGAATCCGACAGGGCGATCTCACGCATCGGCACCACCATGCCTGCCGGGCCGGGCACGTGAATCTTCTGGCTGTTGGGAAATGCGTCGTGGAACGACGAGGCGAGGAGGGGGGCGCTGGTGGCCATGGCTGCTCCGCTGCTGGTCCGCCTCCCTACGCCCGTGTGAACGGGATCAGGTTCCAAGCGTACGTCTCAACCCGGGCCCGGAAGTGGGCGGGGTGCCGCTGGCGGTGCGTGAAAGCTAAGCGAGGAGCGAGCAGCGAGGGGCGAGCACTGCACATCCTCAACGATCCCGTGTGGACCCCAAGGCTTGCACGCGCGGTACCGCGTCGAGTGAACGCCATGAACTCATCCGTTGTCTGCGGTTGGTGCGGTGTCATGACGTCCCTCCATCCAGGTTCGTGGAAACACAAAAAAGGCGCATGGAGCGCCGCAGGGGCCGCTCCTCACGCCTTCGTCTCAAGAGTCGAACGCTCTCGCGACAAGGTGGCCGGTCAGGTCCGACCAAGTCTTCATCACCTCTCTACGGCGCAGCATCCCGACGCGCAAGATCAGATTATCAACGCAGCGACGCAGCCCCGACGAGACGGGCTCGAGACCACGCCCGCCGCACCTACATTACCGGGATGACAACCGCCCTTCTCGCCGTCGCCTTGCTCGCGTCCGCGCCGTCCGACACGGCCTTTGCCCGGATTGTCACGGGCCACATCGCCCGGTACCCCGCCATGACCGTGACCGACCTGTACAAGTTGGTCCACCAGTCGGCGTTTGGCAGTGAACATGCTGCGGTCGACTCCATCGCGGCCGCGCGTTGGCTTGATAGCGAGTGGAAGTCGCTGGGTGACGGGCCGCTCGAGCCGTTGTTCGATACCATCGCTCCGGGCGGCGCGCTGGTGCGAGTGCACCTTCGCGCGTGGCGCGACGCTCGCGGCAGCAGCGATGTGGTGTTGCGCGCCTTCATCAACACTGGGCGCGACTATCGTCGTGATCCCCGACGATTTGCACGGTACTGGGACACCGCCATTGACCTGGCGCGACGCGGTGTGATTGCATTCGATGCCGCCGAACTCGAACGCTACGGCGATACGATGCGTCAACGGCAGTATCCAGCGGTCAGCCACTCCCCCGCGTTCCGTCATCAGTACCGACCGGCATACCGCGTGGTCACGCCCGAAGCGGTGTACCAGGCGCGTCGCTAGGTCGTCTCCTCGACGTAACACCGATTTCGGTGTGTCCTGGAGAGTTGTCGATGTCGAAGCGAAGCCGCCTGATCGAATTCTTCGAGGAATACGAGACCAACTTCAACGCAGCGATCCTCTGCGAGGCGGAGGGTATCGAGGCTACCGCTGCGGCGTTCGCCAGTTCACTTGTCGCGGCTGACCCGTGCGGCGTGTGGTGCAGTCGGAACGACGACACGTTTCGGCAGCGACTCAAGGACGACTGCCGGTTCTATCGCCAGGTCGGCACTCGCGCGATGCGCCTCGAAGGCATCGACACCACCCCGATCGACCCACAGCATGTCATGGCCCGCGTTCACTGGCTCGGCGAGTATCGCCGCGACGACGGCACCGATGTCGACATCCGGTTCGACGTGGTGTACTTCGTACGCATGCTTGGTGACGTCGTGCGGATCTTCGGGTCTGTAGCGGGAGACGCGAAGCGGGAGATGCGGGAGAACGGATTGTTCGGTGGGGCGGGCGCGCGGGTGTGACCTACCTTGGCCAGGCGGCGCCGCCCGCCGGTGTCCAGACCAGGTCGCGCTGGTTGACGAACTGCAACGCCTTCGCGCCCGACGCGACTAGCGCAACCGGCCATTCAGAGGTGCTCCCGTCAACATCATAGACAATTCGGTAGAACACGGTGTCGCCTCGCTCGGCCGTCTCATCGATCCGGATCACGCGGTGCACTGCGACGTCGCGAGTCGTCGGGCCTTGCTGAAATGCGACCTCGTGCGCCGCGAGCCAAATCTGCCGGTCGCTGTACCCGACGTTCGCGGTTTTCCATGCGCCCAGCATCGCATCGGGCAACGTGTCGTTCACCGGGCGGGGGACGAACCACCACGCTAGTGCGCCAGCCAGCAGCACAAACGCCGTGATGGGCATCCACGGCCGCGTGCTTGCCATCGGCACCGGTTTCGCCAGACGGGCGAGTCCTTGCGCGCCCAGTCGACCGGCAGCCGCCTGCTCGTTGAGTGCATCGATCGCCACCGACAGGTCGTCAGCCGGACGTGCCGGCCGCGAGCGCCAGAACCCGAGCATCCCGATGAACTGGCGCAGCTGACCACGATTCGCCGCCGGTAGAGGCGGCGGCGGGGCATCTTCCGTGTCCGTGCCGCTGGACTGGCGGTTGTCGTCGTCGGGCGTCATACGAATGATTCCTCCCACGGCGTGTCTATTGGCGCGACGGGCGGACGGCCACTCGTGGGCACGGCCGCGAGTTCGATC
Organism: Gemmatimonadales bacterium; assembly: GCA_031388885.1. Classification (GTDB taxonomy): domain Bacteria; phylum Gemmatimonadota; class Gemmatimonadetes; order Gemmatimonadales; family GWC2-71-9; genus Palsa-1233. The sequence goes on from JANMSC010000205.1 coordinate 6,892, forward strand.
GGATGCCACTGATCGTCAATCATTCCCTTGAGCGTGGTCACCGCGAGCGGGGCAAACTTGCGACCGATCCCGTCGAACAGCGTCGCCATCGCGGCGGCCGCACTGAGGCCGGCGCGATAGGGCCGGTCGGACACCAGTGCGTCGTACACGTCGGCGACCGTGAGAATCTGCACGATGCGGGGAATCTGGTCGCCGTGCAGGCCGTGCGGATAGCCAGATCCGTCGAGGAGTTCGTGGTGGTGCATCACCAACGGCACGAGATCACGGAATGCCCGGACCGACTGCACGATTCCGGCGCCGATCACCGGATGCGCCTGCATCACCGCCAGCTCCTCCGCTGTCAGCCGGCCGGCCTTGTCGAGAATTGTCGCAGGGATGCCGATCTTGCCGATGTCGTGCAGCAGCCCACCGTGACGCAGGCGGACGATGTCGGCGTCATCGAGTCCCATCCGACGCCCGATTTCGACGGCACACTGCGTGACCCGCTCCGAATGACCACCGGTCCATGGCGACGCCGCGTCGATCGTGCGGGCGAGGGCGGTCAGCGAGCCCACGCTGAGGGCGTGGAGCTCTTCAAGCATGTGCGCATTCGAGAGACCGAGGGCAAACTGATCGGCGAGCTGCCGCCCAAGTTCAACCGAGTCCTGCGGCGCGTCACCACCCATCCTCGGCGAGACGACCAACGCAGCAAACGGCACGCCCGCCCGCAGAATCGGATACACCACCAGTTCCGTGTCGACTTCGTGCACCCGACCGCAATAGCTCGGGCGGGCCCGGCCAGCCGCGATCCGGAGGTGCGTGTGGTTGCCCGCCATCGCCGAGAGGTCGTCAGGCGAGGGATGGACCTCTTCAGTCACGGGGCCATTCGCGTCGGCCGACGTGCCGTGGTAGAACCAGCGATCCTCCGCATCAAAGGTCGCGACGGCAAGTCCGACGTGGTCGGCGTCAAGCAGAGTACAGGTGCGGTTGAGCACCGCGTCGGCCATCGCGAACGCCGACCGGCCTTCCAGCGCGGCACGGTCCACGGCGTGGAACGCCGCAAGGGTTCCGAACTGACGCTCGAGCTCACTGGCCATCTGATTGAACGACCCGGCCAGATCCTTGAATTCGTCGTCGGACTTGACGTCAACCCTGGTGCTGAAATCGCCGGTGTGGAGTCGTTGCGTCCCGTCAGTCAGGATCGCCAGTGGTGCCATGTGCCGCCGGATCTCGATATGACTGATGGTGAACACCAGGATTGCCGCCAGCATCACGCCAAGGATGAAGGTCCGGCGAAACGGCGCCAAGGGTTCGAGTGCGTTGCCGAACGGCATGGTGAGCGACACGGTCCATGGCATCGCAGCAAATGACGGGACCAGGAACGCGTTGGCGTGAGCCGTCATCAGCCGCTCGCCGGCACGATCCCACTCGCGAGTTGCGGTCGGCTGGTTGGTCAACGACGCGGCGATCCGGGCGGTCGCGCCGTTGGAACACGTGACCGCAACACCGGTCAACGTCAGGATGCACAGTTCGTGGCCCCCTGCGGCGACATCGAGCTCGGTGGCGAATCGTTCCAGCGAAACCTGGCCCCAGAGGCGGGCCGACGACGTTGATGGGGCGAGCGTGAAGTAGAGGTTGCTATCGGCAGCGCTCGCGCGGACCAGCAACACCGGCAATCCGCGCGCAAGATGATTCCGCTGCCGATCGTTGAGCGCGGGCACGTCCGCGATGCGCCCCTTCAATCCTTCGAGTGTGCCGTCGGGGTGCTCCCACGCCACCGCATCGAACATCGCGGCGTCACCGTCGATCGGCGCTGCGCCTCCGGCAAGCTCCTTCAGTCGGTTCGCCGTGGTGTTCAGCGCCTCGATCACCACCATCACCGACATCCGGCTCTCGCGACGAAGCTGCTCCCGCGACTTCTCGACAATGCCGTCGCGCACCTCGCGATACGACAGCGCGGCAAACGTCACGACCGGCGCCACGGCACACACGAGAAAGAGCCCAAGGAGCCGGCGCGCAACGCGCGTGCGAACCAGCGAGATCTCGAGCTTCATCAGAACCTCGACGCCACGCCGATGTAGCCGCCGTCGAGCGCCCGCACGACGTCGTCGAGGCTCTCCGCCTTGTTGAGCAGTATGTGGGTCTGGCCGTCAGGCCCAACGCTGTAGAGGTCGTAGGTGGAATTAACGGGCTTGAAGAGCTTGTCGCGACGGGCCCCGTTCGGTACGCCTGGGCCGGGAGGGTACTTCATGTACTGATACGGCTGGCCCCACGGGTCCATCACCGAGCCGCGACCGATCTCGGAGAGAGCGTTCGGCAGCGGCTGGTTGGTCGCCTCCATCGCGTCGAGGTCGGCCTGAATCGCCTTGATGTCCATGATCGCGCGAACCACTTTCGCCCGGTTGACCGCCATCAACATCTTGGGAGTGCCAAGGCCGGCCAACACGCCAAGCGTGGCAATCACCGAGAGGAGCTCGATCAGGGTGAAGCCGCGGATGGAGCCTCGGGAGGCGCGCGAGGTTCGGCCAAGTCGCTGGTCCATGGGCCGTTACAAAGCAAAATCCCGGCCAACCTTGATCCGGCCCTCTCAAAACAGCGTAAGTCGCATGTTGACAAGCACTTCTGGTGTTCAGCCGAGCTCAGCTCTACCCGAAACTTGTTCGGCGCCTCTTCACCTCCGCCGCGTTGCGCTGGTCGATCCGCTCCCGGGCCTGGGCGGACACATCGAGCAAGTCCATCTTGGCAACGCTGCTTTCGGCGATATGCAGCGGCATCCCCGTGCCGAACGCGAACCGATCGGGCCCGACCGTCTCGAGCAGCAAGTCGAGATGATCCTCCGGCGGTCCCCAGATGCAGGAAATGTCCCAGAGGATCCGGGACGCTTCGCTTGGGGTTGAACCGAAGTGGACCTGCTCGATGAACGCTCGGTCCGCATGAGTGACAATGAGGCGAACCCCACCATGCATCCGGATCAGCGCCCGCACCGCCCACGGTTCGAGCGCGGGGGCCTTGTCGTTTGGATGGCGCTGACGACCGTCCTCGAACCGTACGGTCAGCATGATCGGGATGGATCGATCCGCGGCGGACGCCACGAGTGCCGCCATCTCAGGACCAGCTGGCGCCAGACCATAGAACGTCGGATCGGCGCGCACACACGGCACATGGCGCTCCAGCGCGTCGTCGATGATCCGTTCCCATGCCGGTAATCCGGGATGAACGGCCGGCACCGCTCGTAGGCGCGCGTCAGTCGCGACCGCCTTGAACAGCGCGTCATTGCCGGCACCCGGATCGCGCCAGAACACCGCACTCAAGTGCGACACCCATGCTTCAGTGATGGCCGAACGGGTCATGGCCTCGAGCAACTCCGTGACGTCCGAGGGCCCAACGTCGCGGAACGGGTACGCCCCGAAGAAGCAGTTGATGTCGGTACGCATCATGCGACTCCGAAGCTGTCCGGTGGAAAGATGCGCTGCGCGTTGCGCCACCGTACTGCGTCGATCGCATCGGCCGCGAGGATGCGTTCGAGATACCGGAGCTTGGCAAGGCCCGAGTCCATCGTCAGGTCGCACCCCCACACCAGCCGCTCGCAACCCACCGCTGCCACACACGCCTCGAGCATTCCCCCGTCAACCCCACTGCCCGACAGATCGATCAGCACGTTATCGGCGCCACGAACCGCGTGCAGCGTGTGGAGCCAGTCACCGCCGCCGCCAATGTGGGCCAACAGGAAGCGGACGTCGGGGTGCCGCCGTGCGAGCGTCACGAGCTCCACACCATCCGACGCCTCCTGGCCACCCCATTCACGGCGCCGGTGCTGCCAGACATGGTGCAGGATCGGGACACCATGCCGTCGGGCGGCGTCGCACACCGGATCGAGCAACGGGTCGTCAGCCCGACGGCTGGCAGCAAGCTTGACACCGATAAACCCCGCCGCAATACAGCGATCAATCTCCGCCACGGCGTGATCGGTGAAGTTGGGATTGACGCAGGCATACCCGCGGATGCGGTCGGGGTGCCGCCGGATCAGCGCGAGCAACGCATCGTTCCCGGAATGCACGTCGGCGGGCGACGGAAAATAGGTCGGTGATCGGCGACCCCAACTGCCAAGGATGGACGCCACATGACACGTGATGCCGATGCGCTCGCCCGCGGCGAGGCGCGACGCATTGCGCTCGGCCCAGTCGGCACGCTGTCCGTCGGGCTGGTAGAAGTGGGCGTGTACATCGATCAACATGGTCATGACGAGCCCCGCACCGACTCCTCGGCGACTACGTCACCGAGAATGGCGAGCGCACGATCGACGGCATCGTTGTCGTGGGCGAGTGACACGAAGTTGTACGCTCCGTGCTTCCAGAGCAGGCCACGCCGGGCACATCCCGCGGCAACACGGCGCGACAGATCGCCGTTGCCAAACTCCAGGTGACACATCTCGGGAATCCCTCGCACGGATATCGGCATCGCACTGTCTCGACCAGCGATCACTTTCAGTCCGTTCCAGAGGCGAGTGCCGATCCGGCCGAGGTGCGCTGGCACCTTCTGGTCGCGCATCACTCGCATGGTCGCGCGCGCTGCTGCCAGCGACACGAACTCGGTCGCGAGCGTCGAAGAAATCCAGGTGTCGCGGACGTGTTCCATCAGGCGTTGCGTACCACCGACCGCCGCCAGCGGGTAGCCGTTGGCGAGTGCCTTGCCGAGCACGATGAGGTCGGGTTGAACGCCCCATCGCTCGGTCGCCCCGCCAAGGCCGACGCGAAACGCCGTCTTGACCTCGTCGAAGATCAGCACCGCGCCGAGTCGATGGGTTTCGTCGCGCAGGACGTCGAGCCACGCTCGGTCGGGAGCGCGCTCGATCATCGGCTCGATCACGACGCACGCCAGTCGATCGCCCACCGCGCGAATGCGAGTCCGGGTTGCTTCGCAGTCGTTGAACGGCAACGTGCCGTAGAGCGCCCGGACGGCCATCGGCACGCCGGCACCTTCAGAACACCAATCGAGCCAGCCGTGATAGCCGCAGCCGAGCACCGCATCGCGCCCCGTCGCAACCCTCGCGAGGCGCACCGCCGCCGCCACGGCCTCGGCGCCACTCTTGAGGAACCGCACCGATCCGACCCATGGCAGCGAGTCCGACAGGTCGGACGCGAGCGCTTCCTCGTCTACCGGGCTCAACGACCCAACGCCCCCCCGCTCCACCGCATCGATCACCGCGGCATTGACTTCTGGATGACCATAGCCGAGTGCCACGGCACCCAGCGCCATCACGAAGTCGAGGTACGCACGCCCATCGCTGCCGTGGACCGTGCATCCAGCACTCCGTGTCATGCGCACCGGGACGCCATCAAGCAACCCGCCAAAGAGTGCCTCAGGGTGCTTGCTCCCGGTGGACGTGAACGCGGCCACCGTCATTCGTGGAGCTCCAGCACACCGAGCCGCGATGGATCGTGACGGTCACCGCGGAGATAAACCCAACCCGGCCCGCCGCTCCACGCCAATTGACCCGCCCGGCGCACGCGGTCGTTGCGCATCTCGTTGACAAGCACATCGAAATGCACGGCCGCGTGCATGTCATGGCCGAGGCCGTCGCACGGAATGGCCGCCGTGATCCGGTAGCCGTCGGGCGTGCGTTCCCACCCGCCCTGCAACGCAACCGCCGCTGGATTGGGCCCGATCGTCCGCGCGAGCAAGGCGTCGTCCCATGGGCGGATCAACCAACCCAACACTGGATCGGATGCCAACCGGCAATACACTTGAATCCCGTCGCTGTGGATGTCGTCTGGTTCGTTGTCCAACCGCAGCGACGGTGCGTCCGGGGCCCGCAGCACCATTGTGGGAGTGATCACTTCGACGGCGACGTAGAGCGTGTCGAGGTCCCAGTTGACCCAGGCCTGCGCCGCAAACTGGTTGGCTCCAGGATACGGCTCTTCGCTGCGGAAGTAACAGAGCTCGTCGTCGAGGGCGAGCGATTCGGCGAGGTCGAATCCGTCGAGCGAGCCATCAAGCGCGGGCGCGTCGGCAACTCGCATCGCAACCGCGCTCGAGCGGGCCGGGCGCTGGCCGAGAATGGCCGGTGTCACCCGGGCCGGGGCGCGCGCGCCAGCCAGCACCGTTCGCTCTCGATCACTGGTCACGACCGTTTCCGGCACCGCAACGCGGACCACCGTTGATACGCCGCCTTCGTGGACGACAACCTCATCGGCGCCTATCGCGATTGCTGTCACGCTGCCTGTCGGATCGATGACTGCGGCGAGGCGCGCCGTGGTGCCGCTCACGCGCTGCATGACGAATGGTGCGCGTGGTCCGCCCGGCAACCCAGGACCATTCACGCGCAGCAGTGTGGCATCGCCCGCCAAGTGCAGCGCGAGAGTGCGATCACCCAACATCGCACGCACCAGCATCGGTCCCGGTGTCGTCGGCACGAACTCCTCCATGTCGCTCACGAACTCGTGCCCATCGTCGACGCGGCGCCACGAACCCTCCGTTACTACCGTAAGCTGGCCGGCCAGGTGCCATGGCAGCTCGAGCACCCGTGCCTCCGGGCTCTCGAGTGTTGTGACATCGACAATCCATCGCGGGCCGGTGACGATCGTGCGCTGCACCGGCCCCCAGCGACCAGTCACGCTGGCCCACGATCCCTTGACGTCGAACGCGGTGCAGCGCGCCTGGTCGCCGGGCGACTGGTCGACGCCGTCGAGTCGTGGGGCATTGTGGGCCAGCGTCGAGCGATACCAGAAGAGGTCCCGAGTCACGTACGACCCCGCACCTGGATCGGCAAGCCAGTGCACGCCGTCGGCGTGGACGGTGAGATGGAGACGATCGGGATGACCGTGCCCATCACCGCCGCCGATGCACTCGAGCGAGACGTATCGATCGCCGTGCCGTAGCAGCGCAAGGCCCTGCGCGTCGAGCACGCAATTCCGGATGACTGGCGCGGGCAACGGCACTGCGGCAGGCAGGGTCGGCTGCATCATCCATGCGGCCCACCACGACAGGTCGGCGCGGGTGCGGTGGGGCGGTACGGTCTCGCCAGCCTCGTGCAGGTACGCGTCGTAGGTCAGTGCAGGTCGCGTTGACGTGCGGTAGAGCGTATCGAGCCACTGCGGCAACTCGTCCGGTGCGCGCGTTCCGAGCAGGGTCAGTCCTGCCTCCCAGCACTCGATGTACGCCGGATGCGCCAGCGACACGCCGAAGCGTGCGTCCTTGCGTGCCGGGAACGTGTGGTCCGGGAGCGCCGTCACCGCAGGTGCCATCAGGGCAACGCCGAGGTGTGCGGCGAGCTCGTCGTCGTCCAGCAAGTCGATACCCGCGACCGCAGCCCACTGCAAGCCGAGCAGGAGACCGCGCATGGCGAAGAGGTGATAGTTCTCGCCTTCATGCCACATTCCGTCTGCGCGAAATCCGTCAGCGAGGTGACCGAGAAGGCCGTGGCGGCCGGTGACGGCGGTCGCGGCGAGATCCTCGTCACCAAACCATACCGCAATTGCGGTAAGGGCAGCCGAGTTCCACGTCTGGCGATTCGACATGCCTTCGTCGAACTCACCGATGATCGTGGCCGCCTCGTCGGCGATCGCGCTGATCGCGTCGATATCGGTGTCATGGAGCGCACCACATACGCGCAGCAGGTGCGCGGCCGCGATGAAATCGAGGATCCAGATCGACTCGAGGTAGGTCGAGAAGAAGAGGTGACTGGGCCCGAGCACATTGTCACGGTTCGGGCTGCGGTGGTATCGGTCGTAGTACGCTGCCAGCATTTCACGCGCGCGCTGAGCTGCGTGAGCATCACCGGTCAGGGCGTGTACGGTTGCCAGGTGCGCCGCGCGCTCGGCCAGCCAGAGGTGTTGCGCCCGAGCCCAGTGCGCGTGATGCCGTGCATCGGAGTACGTGATCCCGCAGGTCGGGCACCGATGCGCGTGAGGGTTCCACGGGTCAAACGCCAGCTGGGCACCGTCGGCGGGGCACACGCCGCCATCCTGTGAGAGCTGCGCCTTCGCATCGGGCACCGGAGGCATCCGATCGAGGACTGGCTGGGCGCGCTCGACCAGCCGGGCCCGCAACGTCATCAAGTTGGCGCTCGCGCCAATTTCCTGTCGCCGGGCCTCGAGCTCGTCGGCGTGGATCAACCGGTCACCAGCTGCGTCTGCACGCCGTCGCTCGCCCACCGCACCGGCAACACGGTTGCGTCGCACTCGCGTGCCGCACGCGTGGCTGCCGCGGGATCGCGCACGACGAAGAACATCGATCCACCGGCACCGGCGCCGGCGGCCTTGCCGCCGATCGCGCCTGCATCGTGCATTGCCTGCTCCAGTCGCGCCATGGCGTTTGTCCGCATCCCGGCGTCGAGCCGCTGTTGCTCGATCCAATTTTTGCCCAGCAGGGTGCCGACGGCGCCGAGATCGGACCGCTCGAGTGCATCGGCCATCCACTCTCCCAATCCGACCATCGCTCGCAGTGCCCGTTCAACGGTCGGATCACCGCGGATGTACGCCGCCATCACGCGAGCAATGGTCGACGGCGAGAATCGCGTCCGGCCTGTGAAGCACACGATCGTATGTCGCGCGAGTTCATCGGCGAACGCCGGATCGACCCGGAGCCTGCGAACGGCGACCTGTTCGCCCTCGAACGCCAGATGGTTGAATCCACCATGCGCTGCGGTGTACTGATCCTGCTTGCCTCCCGCCAGCATCGCCTCGACGGTCTCGATCCGCCACGCCTCGTCAGCAATTTCCACGACGCTCCGCACGCGGCGCTGTGCGCGATCGATCGCAGCAACCAGAGCGACACCCAGGGCGCCGGATCCGCCAAGCCCGGCGCCGGCCGGCGCGCCCGACGTGGTCCGGAGTGAACACGGACCCACCCGTGATGCGCGCAGCGCCGCACGGAGCAAGATCAGCTGCCCGTCACCCGCAAGCGCGTTGCTGCCGGTGAGCTCGAGGCGCTCTCCGAGATCGTCGGCGTGCAAGCGGTAACCGTCGCCGCCAAGCGTGAGCTCGGCGGTTGCCCGCAACTCGATCGCACCGCTGACCACCACCCCGCGCTCGTGGAGCGTGAACGGCGCCACATCGGTCCACGCGCCAGCGAAGTCGAGCCGCATTGGTGCGGTTGCGCGAAACATCGCCTTCGCATCGTGGAACTCGGGTGTGCTCATGGTCTGGTCCCCACCCACCAGTCACGCACCGACGCCAGCTCGCCGCGAGCATCCATCCTGACGTCGCGCACTCGGCGATTCATCCCCTGCACGCCGCGAGCATGATAGAGGAACGCGACCGGAATGGCCTCATCAAAGATCCCGAGCAGTCTGTCGCGATTGGCATCCATCGGCAGCCCCGCCAGACCGAGCAACGGGCGGAGGTGTCCCAACGCGGGGTCACCAGGGATCCCCATCACGGCTGCATCGAAGTCGTGACCAGGCCCATGGACACGATCGAGGAACGAGGTCAACTCCAGTTGGCGGATCTCCGCATAGACACCGATCGCGAGGAGTTGCGCCTGAAGCATCTGTTCGAGTGCGGCATCGCCGCTGCCGACGGTGAGCAACTCGAATCGGATCGGCCCGATCGCCCGGCTGATGCCGCCACGACGCCGATCGGTGTCAACCGGGCTGACGCCGTGACGAGCCAGCGCAGGCGGAATCGGGTCCAGCGCTGGCGTACCGAAGCCGAACAGGTAGCCGTCGACGATCGCCCGGCGGTCGATCGCCGCCGCAATCGCCTGCCGGACATTGACGTCGTCGAACGGTGGCCGCCGAGTGTTGAACACCATCACATACGTGAAGAGCAGCGGATAGTCGAGCACCGCCAAGTCAGGATTTCGGGCCACGAAGCTCGCGTGAGCCGGATTGATCCCGGCAAAATCGAGTTCACCCGCGGCCAGCGCCGCGAGCTTCGTTGTCGGTTCGTCAACCACGGCAATCACGAGACGATCAATCCGGGCTGGTCCGCCGAGCACCGCAGGAAACGTGGTGTCAGCGGCAAAGACCCAGCGCCGATTCGGCTCGTGGGTGACAAACCGGAACGGACCATTGCCCACCGGCGACTGATTCCATTGGGCGGCTCGCATACTCGCTCGAGGCACCGCACCGAGGCGGTGCTGCGGCAGGATGGCCAGGTCAGTGAACACGTCGGGAATCCCGTCGGGCGCGCGTGCAAAGCGCACGGTCAGGGTCGAGTCGTCCGGCGCGCTGGTCGCCACAATGCCTGCCAGCTCGGACATGCGCGGATAGCCCGTGGCCGGATCGCGCGCTGCGTCGATCGTCCACGCCGCGTCCCGCGACGTCGTCGGCTCGCCGTCGTGCCACGACAGGTGTGGGTACAAGTGCATCGTGAGCGTGAGCGAATCGCCCGACCATTCCCACCGTTGCGCGAGGTACGGTTCGGGCACGAGCGACGCGTTGTACCGGACCAGCGTCGTCAGCAGCACAAAACGCTGGACTTGACGCGCCAGTGGATGAGTGGTCAGCAGCGGATTAACGCTCTGCAGGTCTGCGCCTGAAGCGAAGATCACGGTTCCCCGGCGCCGGCCGGCATCGGCCGAGCAGGCGAGCAATCCCGCGACCTGCAGTACGAGGAGGCAACGTGTCACGCCCAAGTCTAGGTCGCGAAGCGCGGCAGATCAAACGTCCGACCCCGGCGTCGCGCTACATTCCGCTCATGCGCGGCCTCGCGATCCCCGTGATGCGTGCTCTTGCCGTCGTGTTCGGCGTGGTCACGCTCACGTTTGTGCTCCTGCATCTTGCACCGGGCGATCCCGTCCAGCGCCTCCTCGGGCCGTCGGCGACACCGGCACAGCTCGCGGCGGCCACTCGTGCGGCGGGACTCGATCGCGCGCTCGGTGTGCAATACCTCGACTGGCTCGGTAACGCAGCGCGCGGAAACTTCGGCAGCAGCATCGTTGATGGACGCCCGGTCGCCGGCATTCTGGCCGGAGCGTGGCCCGCAACAGCGCTCCTGGTGGTGCTCTCGATCAGCGCAAGCTGGCTCCTCGGCATCGCGGTCGGTGCGTGGCAGGCGACGACCCGTCGCCGGACCGTGGACGCAGCGCTGTCGGCCATCACAGTCGCGCTCACGGCGACCCCCGGATACTGGCTCGGCTCAGTGCTCGTGCTGGTTTTCACGTACCGACTCGGCGTGCTGCCTGCGTTCGGGGCGTCCGGGCTCGACGCCGACTACCTCGGTACGTGGCCCCGACTGATCGATCGCCTCGAGCATCTCGCGCTACCGCTTCTCACGCTCACACTCATCGGCCTTGGAGGCATTGCCCGTTTTGTTCGCGGATCGCTTCTGGATTCGCGCGATGCCGAGTTTCTTGCGGTCGCCCGCGCCAAGGGCATCAGTCGCACCCGAGTGCTGCTTCGGCATCAGCTGCGCAACGCGCTCGTCCCGCTGATCACACTGCTCGGCCTCTCGCTGCCCGCGTTGTTTTCTGGAACCGTATTCGTCGAGACCATCTTCGCATGGCCGGGTGTCGGACAGGTGCTCGTGCATGCGGTTCAGGCGCGCGACTATCCGCTGGTGATGGCCGCGGCGACGGTGAGTTCGGTGCTCGTCGTCACGGGCAACGTGATGGCGGATGCCCTGCTTCGCTTCGCTGATCCGCGCACGGGAGCGTCGCATGGGGTCGCCTGACACGCTCTGGCGCGACCGGCGAGCCCGCATCGGGATCGGGATCGTGGGCCTCGTCGTTCTGCTGGCGTGGCTCGGACCAGCCGTCGCGCCGGCCGACCCGATCGGCCAGCACGACGTGGTGGCCACACGATTTCTGTCGCCAGGAACCACCGATCCCCTCGGCGTCTTTCACCTCCTCGGCACCGATCGACTTGGGCGCGACGTGTGGTCACGCCTGGTGCACGGCGCCCGCGTGTCGCTCGCCGTGGGGGCGCTCACAATGATCGTGTCGCTCACGATCGGCATCATGGTTGGGCTCGTCGCCGGCACGACGGGAGGCGCGGTTGCCACGCTCCTGCTTGGACTCACCGACTTCGCGCTGGGTGTGCCAAGAGTGGTCCTGCTGCTCTTGCTCGCGGCGCTCTGGAACCCCGGTGCCCTGCAGGTGATCCTCGTGCTCGGCGCAACGGGGTGGATGCCGATCGCGCGCCTCGTGCATGCAGAGACACGCGCGCAACTCGCCCGGCCGTACGTGCAAGGGGCAGTCGCGCTCGGCGCCGGGCGAACCCGCATCATGCTCCGCCACGTGTTGCCGCACGCGCTCACGCCGATCCTCGCTGCCGTCACGCTGGGAATCGGAAACGCCATCACCCTCGAGGCGGGGCTGTCCTTTCTCGGCCTTGGGGTGCAGCCGCCTGCGGCCTCGTGGGGAACGCTCATTGCGTCGGGACGCGACACCGTGGTCAATGCCCCGTGGGTGGGACTCGCGCCCGGAATCGCGCTGGTGCTCGTGGTGGTCGGGTGTACCCTGCTTGCCGATGCCGTGCAGGCGCGGCACGACCCGGCGTAATGGTCAGGCGGTCAGCAGCACCGACAGGATCGCGTGCGGCCCGATGACGATCGGCACGAACGTGCCCTTGACCACCGCGAGGTTCTCGATCAGGGTTTCATCGAGCCGGACCACCGCTGCGTGCTGCACCGGAAATGCCAACCGCCACCCGCCGTGCACAGTCTCGCCGAGGACGTTGTAGCAACGGACCACGACACCGGCGGTGGATTCCGACGGCTTGAGCGTCGAGAACACCAGGCCTGGTCCCTCGAGCGTCACACCCGCGTCAGACGGAACACATGCGCTACCGACGTATGTCCGCAGGAATGTCCCTTCGATCGGCAGGAAAACATCTTCCCACATCTGCTCGAGCCGGTGGGGATGGTCGAGCACTTCCCCATCCATGGGCGCGAGCGCAAACTCGATGACGTGTCGTCCCTGCTCCTGAGCGTCCGGTGTCGGCATCGGCCACGCGGCATGCCCCGGTCGAGGCGGAAGGTCGCCCCGTGACAGTTCGCCGACAGAACGAATCAAGGTGACGATCAGCTCACCTGATTCCACCCATTCGTACTCGAAGAATGACGGCGCCAGGATCGCGAGCGCGCGGGCGCCAGCGCCCGCGGCGACGAACCGGTGCGCTGGCGCCGTCTGCACCGGGATCTCGTGTGGTGAGGTCCCCGGTACGATGTGATGGTGGACCCTGCGCGCGACGCCAAACGATTCACCGGCGAAAACGCCATCGCCTGCGCCCACCGGACAATGCGCCCGCAACCGATGGTTCGTCGCGCAATTGTCGATCTCGAACCGGACGCGGACCAGCGGGGAATCGGCGTGTAGTGTCACGTCGAGACGACAGGTCAGGTCGCCCGCGCCCGCCGACCGCATCTCGCAACCGATGGTGACGCAACCAATGAATGGGCCAACCGACGCGACGCCACGTGAGAGTGCCCGCTTGCGAGTGACCGGCGCGACATCCGGGCGGATGTAGGGCGTGTAGGTGTCGCCGCTGTCACACTGATCTTCGAGTCGGAACAGGTCGGCATACCGCTCACCGGTGCGGCGGTCGTCGATGGTGATCGACCCGGTGTCACTCACGCTCACCACGACAAACCGGTTCGCGAGGCGCCCCGCACTCACTTCCAACCCATGATTCGCAGGCACCAGGGGCGACGGCCTCTGCGCAGCGACGGCAAATCCGAACCCGGGGATCGGCCCACACTCGAACGCTACGGTGACCCGCTCGACCTCATCCTGATCGGGATAGTGGCGTGGTGAATCGAGCCGTTCCATGGCTGCCGTTCGCGAGAGCACTTGCACCGGAAGCGTTGTGCCAGACGGCAGCACCAGCGCAAACGGTTCGAAGCCCTCACCGTCGCGCGGCACCCGTCCAGATGGCGGACCGACGATCACATCGCGACGGAAGCATGTCACATCTGCGATCATCATTCCGCCGCGCTCGCGGGACGCCGGGTTCCAAAGCACAAGCGTCGGCGTGGCGTCGGCCGTTCGAGCCGAGTCGGGGGCATGCCCAACGATGCGGTGCAGCGCATCGCGCGCGATCTCCAGCGCGACCGCGAACACGCCGTCGAGGCGCACCGCTTGCTCGCGCGCAACGTCGTCGCTGCAGCAGCCGCCGATGGTGTCGTGAAACTGGCTCGCCACGAGGTTCCGCCAGGCCGACCGCAGCAGTGCCCGATGGGCGGGCGCGCTCGGCAACCTGGTCAGGTGTGCGAGCGCTGCCAGCGGTTCCGCGCGTCGCCAGAGCGCGAGCTCCGCCGCACCGTGCTGTCGCTTCATCCTGATGCGAGTCCCATGTACGCCTTGTAGCGTCCAGGGACGCCCACCAGACCAGCGCAGTTCACCAGAGACAACCGGTGCCTGCTCCCGCGCGAAATTCGCCGCCGCGAAGTACTCGGTCAAGCTGCTGATGCGCACGTCGTCGTCAGGCTCGGCACGCGCGATGCAGTTCACGACGCTGTCCAGCGACTCGGGCGGCAGATGGTGGTCAGCGCCCACGAACACCGCGACCTCGCTCGACACCGCCCGGGCAAACAGCACGCCCCGCATCGCGCGCCACCGTTCGACTACATCAGCACCGGCCTCGACCAGGTCGATACCGATCTCGTATCCAGCTGGCGGGAGGTGATACACGAGCAGTTCGCTGCCGTCGGCTGCCCGCCAGCGGCGAAGATCGCGATCGCCGTCGTCTGCCAGGGCGGGCCCGCGCCACAACACGGCGTTGCGGAGTCCGAAGCCGGCGGCAATCAGCGGGAGCGCCGCGGGATGGCCAAACGCATCGGGGCTGAAACACACGTCCATCCGGCGTCCGAGGTGGGCCGCGTCTCGCGCGCCTTCGATCAGGTTGCGCACCAACGACTCACCCGTGGGAATCTGTTCGTCAGCCAGGACGTACCACGGACCCACGTCGAGCCGGCCGCTGCGCACAGCATCGACGACGGCGTCGGTGA
>JANMSC010000263.1:0-6744 GCA_031388885.1 Gemmatimonadales bacterium
GCGCCATATTCGAGCGCGAGTTCGAGACCACCGATCGCGTGGAACTGATCGACGTGTGCCTTCACCGGGAGGTGCGCGTCGTGCGCGGCCTCGAAGATCGAGCGTGCCTCGTCGAGCGTGAATGCCTCACGCTCGATGAACACATCCACAGCCGTCGCAAGGCGTCGCCCAGCCGCCTCGGGAATGAGCGAGCCTGTCACCATCGCCAGAAAGTCTGTGCGCTCGGCTGGATCACGCGGTGGCACATGAATCAACAGCGTGGCAACAAGCTTGGCGGGGACGCGATCACCCAGGCGGGCGATCGCTTTGAGCGAGGCGATTTCCGCGTCGGCGGTGCCACCGTAGCCACTCTTGATCTCGATCGTTGTCGCACCACTCGCGATCAGCGTCATGATTCGCGGTTGGGCGAGCGAGACCAGCGTGTCCACGTCGGTGCTCGCAGTATCTCGCACGCTGCGGCGAATCCCGCCGCCGCGCGAGAGAATCTCCTCGTAGGGCACGCCAGCGCAGCGGGCTTCGAAATCGGCGAGTCGGTCGCCGGCCCAGACAACGTGGGTGTGTGGGTCGATCAGCCCCGGCACCACCGCCCGGCCGCCAACGTCAATGTCTTCGGCGGCGCGACCGGTCCAGTCGCTGGCGCGCCCGATCCAGGTGATCATCCCGCCGGTGACCGCCATGGCGGCGTCATCGATGATGTCGAGTTCGCTCATCGCCGCGCCACGGGCTGCGAACCGTCCGCGCGGCGAGACGAGCTGTCGAATGCCGGTGAAGAGGCGGTCGGCGGTGAGGGTGGTCTCGGCGGGCATCCAGCAATCTACTGTCGCCGCCCGGGGCGATCGAACCACGTTCGTGTCAGTCGAGCGATGGCAGGTCGAGGCCGCGTTCGCGCGCCACTCGGCGGGCAAGGTCGTAGCCGGCGTCTGCATGCCGGATGACACCCATCGCCGGGTCGTTCACCAGGCAGAGTGAGAGCCGACGTTCGGCCTCGTCTGATCCGTCGGCCACCGCAACCAGACCAGCATGTTGCGAGTAGCCCATTCCCACGCCGCCACCATGATGGAACGACATCCATGCCGCCCCGCTCGCCGTGCCGACGGCAAAGTTGAGCAGCGGCCAGTCGCTCACCGCGTCAGACCCATCGAGCATCGCTTCGGTCTCGCGGTAGGGGGATGCAACGCTTCCCGCGTCGAGATGGTCGCGCCCGATGACGATCGGTGCCGAAAGCCTGCCGTCGCGCACCATTTGATTGAACAGCAGTCCGGCACGATCGCGCTCCCGGTAACCGAGCCAGCAGATGCGCGCCGGGAGGCCTTGAAACGCGATGCGTTCACCGGCCCAGCCGAGCCAGCGTTGCAGCCGCTCGTCGTTGGGGAACATCTCGAGCAGTGCGGCATCGGTTGCGGCAATGTCGGCCGGATCCCCCGAGAGTGCGATCCACCGGAATGGGCCGCGACCCTCGCAGAATGAGTCGCGAATGAACCCCGGCACGAATCCGGGATAGTCGAACGCGTTGGTCAGGCCACCGAGCTGCGCTTGGGCTCGCAGGTTGTTGCCGTAGTCGAACGCGATCGCACCTCGCCGCTGCATTTCGAGAATTGCCTCGACGTGCTTCACCATCGCCGCGCGGGTTCGAGCGAGATACTCGACGGGTTGCTTGCTGCGCAGCTCAGCGACGTCCTCGTCCGGATGGCTCGGTGGGATGTAGCCCCACATCGGATCGTGCGCCGATGTCTGGTCGGTCACGAGCTGCGGCGTGAACTGGCGACGCACCATTTCGGGGAGCACTTCGGCGGCATTGCCGAGGAGGCCGATCGACAGCGCGCGCTGCTCACCGGCGGTGCGTTGTGCGATGCTGATCGCGTCGTCGAGTGACGCGGCCACGATATCGAGGTAGCGGGTGTCGAGCCGACGCTGGATCCGGGACGAGTCGATCTCCACGTTGATCGATACGCCACCGGCGAGTGAGACGGCGAGCGGCTGCGCACCACCCATCCCGCCAAGCCCGGCGGTGACGGTGATCGTGCCGGCAAGTGAGCCACCAAAGTGCTTGTTCGCGGCGGATGCAAACGTTTCGTACGTGCCCTGCAGGATGCCCTGAGTACCGATATAGATCCACGACCCGGCGGTCATCTGGCCGTACATCATGAGTCCGGCGCGGTCGAGCCGGTCGAACTCGTCCCACGTTGCCCAGTTGGGCACGAGGTTCGAGTTGGCGAGCAGAACTCGCGGCGCCATTTCGTGGGTGCGCAGCACCGCCACCGGCTTACCGCTCTGGATCAGGAGCGTCTCGTCGTTCTCCAACCGGTCAAGCGTTGCGATGATGCGGTGATAACTGTCCCAGTCGCGTGCTGCCTTCCCCCGCCCGCCATACACGATCAACTCGTCGGGCTTTTCGGCGACCTCGGGGTCGAGGTTATTCATCAGCATCCGCTTGGCGGCTTCCTGGATCCAGCCCTTGGCGGTGCGATTGGGGCCACGCGGTGCGCGGATGATTGGCGGCATGGTGGCAAAGTACTAACGGGCCGTGGGACTTGGGCATAGAGCGTGAGGCACGCCCGAACTGGGCCTACCAGGTTGATGGTCGTGACGTGATCGGCGGTCCGACGACGATCCTCGATTATGTCGAGAACGAGCGGCTGGTCACCGACTGGGCCGACTGGAGCGGTGACCCATCGAAACCACCGACCCGGGTGTCGTGGCAACTCGAGGTACTCGGTGCCAACCGGACGAAAGTGACCATTGTGCACGGCGGGTTCCCACGGATAGTGGACTTCAGTGACTACCCGTTTGGGTGGGCGTGGTTTGCGGCGGAGCTCAAGCGAGAGGTCGAAGCACACTCGGACTGAACGATCAGCGACTGGCGGTGAGGGCTGGGGTGGCATCGTTCACGCACGGGAGGTACTATCGAAGATCTCTCGACTTCAGGACTCGTCAATGGCAACCGTGCGTGAACTCCTTGCCCGCAAGGGCGGCGACGTGCTGATGGTGGACCCAGCCACGTCAGTGCTTGAGGCCGCGCGGTTGATGAATGACCGTGGCGTAGGCAGCGTGTTGGTGATGAAAGATGGCGAGCTCGCTGGCATCTTTACCGAACGTGACGTGATGCGGCGCGTGGTGGCGGCAGAGCGGTCGCCTGCCGAGACCAGCGTTGCGGAAGTGATGACGTCGTCACTTGTCACCTGCAGGCTCGACGCAACGATGCAGGACTGCGGATCGGTCATGAGTGAACGCCGCATCCGGCACCTGCCCGTACTCGGCGATGACGGCGTGGCTGGCGTCGTGACCACCGGTGACTTGCTCGCGCATGAGATCAAGGAAAAGGATGCCGCGATCCAGCAGCTGGAATCGTTTGTGTTTTATGTGAGGTCCTGACAAGACGATAATCGATCATCGATCATCGATCATCGCCGCCGCATACGTCGCCTCCCGTGGCCGCGCTGGCACGCGACGCCAGAGCACGCGCCGCGCCGGTCCCGGCCCCAGGCTGCGGACGATCAGGTCGGTCCCCTCAAACCACGCCACTGAATCGGCGCCCCACCGCAGTACACCCTGTCCGTTGGCGGCGAGCGTTGTCGTGTCACCACGCGGCCCGATGACGCATACGCCGCCGGCGGGGCAGGCTACGGCGCGCGCAAACCGTGGCTCACCGAGCCACGTAGCGAGCGCGCTGTCGGCAGCAACTTGCTCGCCAGCAGGAACTGACGTCACGGCCAGCGCGAGTGGCGGGGTGGTGACGCGCCACGTCGTTGCTCGATCGGTTCGGACATAGAACACGCCCAGCTCCCGTGCCCAACCCAGCGCCTGCGGCTTGCCAGCGCTGTCGGGTAGCGCAATGTCGCGCTCGGCGCCGTTGAGCAGGTTCATCACGACGAGCGTGCGCGGCGATGACGGCAATGAATCGCGCGCCCGCACGAATGCCAGCACGCCGCCTTCCGGTGAGAGGCGCGGCAACATTTCGAGCGGCGTGGTAAACGTCAGCTGGGTCACCGTGCCACCGTTCGCCAGCGACACGAACAGATCAGACCGACCATCCACGCCGTCGCCCGCAAAGACAACGAAGTCTTCCTCCCCGATCTTGACGCGATTGGCGATCGGCGAGAAGCTGCAACCGACCACACCCGCCGCGACGATCGCGGTCAGGGCAACCGCGCGCGGCCAGCTGGTGTCAGCTCGGTTCACTTCGCCCCGAGGTGCCGGGCAAAGAACGCGTCCACATCCTGTTGCGCCCGGGCTGCGCCTGACGTCCCGTGACCGGTGCGCCCAGGCTTGAAGAAGCCGTGGCCAGTCTCGGGGTAGCTGTCGGCCACGAACGACTTGTTCAGCGACTTCATGATGCGAATGATGTCGGGTAGTGACGCGTTGACGCGGGCATCATTCTGTCCGTACACGCCGAGCACCGGTGCCTGCACGGACTGCAGCATCGTCGTGTCGGCGAGCGGGCCATAACAGACCACTGCGGCCTTGAGCTTCGGGTTTGTCGACGCGTACCGCCAGACCGTTCCGCCGCCCCAGCAGAAGCCAATCACACCCACGCGATCGGTCTGGGCTGCCGGTCGGCTGTTGACGTATTCGTACGTGGCATCAAGATCGGTGATCACGCCGCGCGGGGTGAGGATGGCCACCAGCTTGCGGCCGCTATCGCTCGATGCCGGCGCCGTGCCAAATCGCGACGAGAGCAGGTCCGGGACGATTGCGAGGTAGCCCTTCTTCGCGAAGTCATCCGCGACCGTTGGCTCCCAGTCGGTCAAGCCGAAGATCTCGTGGATGACGATGATCGCGGGTGCCTTGTCAGCGCGTTCAGGGTACGCGACGTACGCGCGAATGCTGTCGCCGTTCGCATTGGCGTAGCGAACCCATTCACCGTGCGTCGTGACCGCGGCCGACGTCGGAGCCGCGGACCGTCGCGCGATCACTGCACCGACGAGTACGCCGGCGACGAGCAGGGTGGCGACGAGGGGGAGGGGGGCAAAGCCTCTGGGTTTCGGTGTCATGCAGCGAGCTCCGAGCGCGGGGACGGCTGGAATGTAGTGGCCAGGTACGGCTCAGTCCCTGTACCTGTTCCTCCCAGCCCGCTTCGCCTTGTACATGTTCTCATCCGCCAGCTTGAGCAACGCCTCGTCATCCGCCGCGCGGTCATCGGGAAACGTCGCGAGTCCCGCCGACGCGGTCACCGAAATCCCACTCCCCTCGTCACCAAACTCGCACTGCTGGATCCGGCGGAGGACGCGGTCCGCGAAGAGGCGCGCGCCGGTGCTCCCCGTTTCGGGCAGCACCACGACGAACTCCTCGCCACCATAACGCGCAAGAAAGTCCATGGTGCGGAGTTCGCGGCGGAGCAACACCGCCAGCTGCTTGAGCACCCGATCGCCAACCTGGTGACCGTGCGTGTCGTTGATCCGCTTGAAGTCGTCGACGTCGATCATCACCACGGTGACAACCTGATCGTAGCGCCGGGCGCGGTCGAGCTCTTCGCTGAGTCGCTGGTCGAGCACGCGGCGGTTGGCGCACCCGGTGAGCGGATCGGTGTCGGCAAGTTCGCGCAACGACGATTCGCCGATCGTCGCACGCTCAAGCTCGTAGGCCTTTTCCAGGACCGTCACGGCCGACTCGATGACCTGTGCTGCGAAGCCGAGGTCGAGCTGGTTGAGCGGCGGGTCATCAGCCGTGGTGCGCAGGAAGAAGACGCCGGCGAGTCGGCCCTTGAGCGCGAACGGAATCGCGATGACTGAGCGGGTACGCATCCCGGGTGATTCGTTCGCCCACGACGAGCGAACCTGCTGGTAGAGCGGATCGACCTCGACGTCCGAGACCATCACCGTCTCGCCACCATTGAGGGCGCGCACGATCTCGGGATACTTCGACAGCTCGACCCGGAGGTCACGCAGCGTGGGGTTCTCGAATGCAGCGACGACCGTGCCTTCGATGTCGCCCGGCTCCGCGAGCACCACCGAGCACCTCGCAATGCGCAAGCCGGTCGCGACCCGTCGCACCAGGACCTGGTAGATCTCGGCGGGCTCTGACATGGCCGTGACTTCTTTGAGGATCGCCACCATCTCGGTGCGGGACCGGGCTTCGGTGCGGGACTTGTTGAGCTCGCGTCCGACGCGAAGGTGGGCCTTGATCCGCACAAGAAGTTCGCGCACCCGGTAGGGGCGCTGGATGACATCGGTCGCGCCAAGGGAGAGGATGTGCAAGCGCGCGAGATCGAAATCCGGGTCGCTCATCACCAGGAGCGGCACGTCCTTGAAGCGCAGGTCCTCGCGGACGCGCGTCAGGCGGTCGATCGTGCCGGCATCCGCAGCCGCCACATCCACCACGAACAGGTCGTACTCCTCCTGATCGAGCCGCTCGACCAACTGCGGACCGCCAACGGCAGTCACCACATCGTACCCGTTCTCCTTCAACACCCAGGAGAGCGTCCGGGCGAGTGCGGTGTCCTCCGTGGCAAACAACAGGCGGGGATTGAGGGGCATCAGGCCAAGAGCTCCGCGTACCGCAAAGGATCCACGTTGCCGCCAGTGCAGACGACTGCGGTGGGACCGTCCGGGGGAATCCGGCCGGCGAGCAGCGCGGCGGTGGTGACCGCGCCCGAGGGTTCGACCCGCTGGCCAATCCCGGCCAGCCACCGCATCGCGTCACGAATTTCAGCATCGGTGACCGAAACAACGCAGGACACCATGTCCCGGATGAGCGGCCAGGTCAGATCGCCGACTGAACGGGTGAGCAACCCATCTGCCAGACTCG
>JANMSC010000398.1:0-6694 GCA_031388885.1 Gemmatimonadales bacterium
GGCAGACGATCCCAACTCCGGTGGCCGCCAGATGCCGTCGCACTGGGGGCACAAGGATCTCAACATCGTCTCGACGTCGAGCCCGACCGGCACCCAGTTCCTGCAGGCCGTCGGCTGCGCCGAGACGTGGCTTCGCGCGTCAGCCGATGAGCGGCTGGCCGACCTGACGCGTGGCGACGAAGTGGTGCTCTGTACTGCGGGCGAAGGCACGACCAGCGAGGGTGAGTTCTGGGAGGCGATGAACAGCGCCAGCAATCTGAAGCTGCCCGTCGTGTTCCTGATCGAGGACAACGGATACGCTATCTCCGTTCCGGTCGAGGTCAACACCGCGGGCGGGTCGATCTCGCGGCTGGTGCGTACGTTCCCCGACCTGCTGGTGCTCGAAGTGGATGGCTGCGACCTGCTCGCGTCGTATGATGCGATGCTCAGGGCGCACGACTATTGCCGCCAGCGCAAGGGTCCTGCGTTGGTGCACGCCAAGGTCATCCGGCCCTACTCGCACTCGCTGTCCGACGATGAGGTGCACTACCGCAGCACGGCGGAGCGCGATGCCGACGCCGCGCGGGATCCGCTGATCACGTTTCCGCGCTACCTGATCGAGCAGGGGGTTGCGACCGACGCCGAGCTCGAACGGATTCGGACTCAGGTGGACGACGAGGTCAACGTTGCGACTGACGTGGCGCTCGTCGCGCCACAGCCAGCGCTCGATACCGTCTCCGACTTCGTCTATTCGCCGGATGTCGATCCGACCGCAGAGCAGTTCGACACCGAAGATGATCCGCAGTTCAGCGGCGAACCCACGACGATGGTGGATCTGCTCAACGTGTGCTTGAAGGACGAGATGACGCGGGATCCGCGGATCGTCGTTTTCGGACAGGACGTCGCCGATGCGTCGCGTGAGGCGAGCCTGCCCGACGTGAAGGGAAAGGGCGGCGTCTTCAAGGTCACGTGGGGGTTGCAGAAGACCTTCGGCAGCAATCGGGTCTATAACTCACCGCTCGCCGAGGCCAACATCGTGGGTCGCGCCATTGGTCTGGCGACGCGGGGCATGAAACCGGTGGTCGAAATTCAGTTCTTCGATTACATCTGGCCGGCCTACATGCAGATTCGCGATGAGCTCGCGCTGATGCGCTGGCGATCGAACAACACGTTTACGTCGCCCGTCGTGATCCGGGTCACCTATGGCGGCTACCTCAAGGGTGGAGCCGTGTATCACTCGCAGACCGGTGCAGCAATCTTCACCGGCGTGCCCGGGCTTCGTGTCGTGTGCCCAAGCACCGCGCTCGACGCCAACGGCCTGCTGCGTACCGCGATTCGCTGCGACGATCCGGTGCTCTTCCTCGAGCACAAGCACCTCTATCGTCAGGCGTATAACAAGGGCGCGTATCCAGGCCCGAACTTCATGATCCCGTTCGGCAAGGCCAAGGTGGTGCGTGAGGGCACCGACGCCACGGTGATCACATACGGTGCCGTGGTGCAGCGCACGTTGCAGGCTGCGAAAGACCTTGAAGAGGCCACCGGTGCCCGGGTTGAAGTGATCGACCTGCGGTCGCTCAATCCGGTGGACTGGGACACGATCGCGAGGTCGGTGCGGAAGACGTCGCGCGTGATTGTGGCATACGAGGATTCACTGTCGTGGGGCTACGGCGCCGAGATCGCCGCGCGCATCGCCGACGACATGTTCCACTGGCTTGACGCCCCGGTGCGCCGGGTCGCCGCGACCGACACGTTCGTGGCGTATGCGCCGGAGCTTGAAGACGTGATCTTGCCGCAGGTGGCCAGCCTGCGCCTCGCCATGGAAGAGATCCTGAAATACTAGGCAGGCTGGCCATCCTGAGCGCAGCGAAGGATTCCCTACACCGCCCCCCTCACCTCCGCCGCCGCCGCGATCGCGTGATCCACGTCGCGGCTCAGTGCCCGCGCTTGCTGGGTGGCCTGCGCGAGCTCACTCACCATCGCACCAACACCCTGCTCGCGCAGGCGGAGGATCTCGAACCGCACGTTTTGCATCGAGAGCGAGCAGCTCTCGAATCGTTCGGCGAGTTGTCGCCGGCGCTCGCCCAACTCGATGCACGCCTGGCGCTGGCGTTCGAGGAGCGCGATTTGGCGATCGCGTTCCTCGCCCTCGGCGCGCTGGCGCAGGTCCATCAGACGCAGGTCAACTCGGGTGAGCTCGCCGCCGTCGTCGCCGATCGAGAGGTCCATTGCGTGCAGTGCGAGGGCTAGCTCGTGGGCGCGCTGATAGAGATTCTCGACCGTCGGGATGATCTCGGGAAGCATCTCGCGGTCGGCGTCGGGCAGCTTGTTCATCAACGACAGGATGGCAGCACGATCGCTGTGCACCATCCGCATTTTGTCGTAGTGCTGGCCAAGGTCGTCGCGCTTCGGGTCAGCGACGGCCCTCACGCCCTTGATCTTTTTTGGCGAGCTGGAGGAGATCGCGTCGGGTGCATCGGGTCGATGGAGCACGTCGCGCCACGAGTAGCCCGCCTGCCACAGCTCCGAGTACCGTTTGAACAGTCCGAACGACATGCCGCCCAGTACAAACAGAAACCACGGCGATTCGAGGCCCGGCGCCATCAGGTTGATCAAGAAGCAGCCACCAGAGACGGCGACCGTCTTGGCAAACTCAGCCCGCGTTTGGCGTACGATCTTCGGCTCGCCTGTTTCGGGCAGCGGCGTGTTGTCTTTCTTGCCTGTGCGTGCGGCCCGTCGCGCCTCGTGACGCGACACTGCCCCTTCACGACCGATACGGGCCGGCAGGTTTCCGGTACGCTCGCCCAGCGGCCCCCGCGGTCCGGCACCGGGGCGTCCGCCCGCCAGCGGTCGGGGCGCGGGTGGACGCCCGCCAGCAGGCGATCGATCGGTGAGCGCGCGGGGCGAGCGCATCCCCGTTGCAGTCGCTCGGTTTGGGGAAGCGTTCGGCCGCGTCTCGGCCTTCCAGCCCATCCCGGTCGGCCGATATCCCGCGACGTTGCGGCTCTCGAGTGCACGACGCAAGCCGTCGGCCGAGGGCCAGCGGTTCGCCGGGTCCTTTTCGAGGCAGCGTGCGACCGCAAGCGACAGGTCTTCGGGCACGTCGGGCCACTTTTCGTGCAGTAGCGGCGCCGGTTCCGTAATGTGCTTCATCAGGATGCCCGCCACCGTTGGCGCGTTGAACGGCAACTCGCCCGAGAGCATCTGATACACCACCACCCCAAGGGAGTAGAGATCACTCCGTCCGTCGATCTCGCGCTCACCCGCGGCCTGTTCGGGGCTCATGTATGATGGGGTCCCGATCGCCATGCCTGCACTGGTGAGCGTCGCGCTGTTCGTGCCCGACATCGCCTTCGCAATACCGAAGTCGGTGACAATGACGCGGCCCCGCGTTCCCTCGAGCAGAATGTTGTCGGGCTTGATGTCGCGATGGATCACCGACATGGCGTGTGCCGCGGAGAGCGCGTCGGCAGTCTCCTTCATGATGCGGCGGCATTCTTCGGCGGGCACTCGGCCGCGGCGCCGGATCCGGGCCGCGAGGGATTCGCCCTCGATCAGCCCCATGACGAAGTACACGATCCCGCCGCCCTGGCCCACGTCGTGGATCGGAACGATGTGTGGGTGTGCCAGACGGGCGGCCGTCTGCGCTTCGCGGGTGAATCGCTCACGGATCTCGCTGGAGAACGCCAGCTCCGGCGGCAGTACCTTCACAGCGACGCGGCGCTGCAGGCGTTCATCGCGTGCCCGGTACACCACCCCCATGCCGCCGCGTCCGATCTCGCCTTCGATCGTGTAAGCGTCGCCAAGCGCCTCCTTCAGGAGACTCGGCAAGGAGTGGGGCGCGGGATCGCTCATTCAGGATCCTGGAAACGGGCGAACGTCACTTGGGCGACTAAGCCCTGAATTTGCACGGAGATGCACCTGCGGGCAACGTGCCACCGAGGACTGCCGTCGCGACAGGGAACGTCGAATACCCGGTGAAACGTTCGTGCCCAGATGGCGGAGTTACGGCGGCGGCCCCGCCACTGAGGCAGAACTCGCGGGCACGTCCTTCGCACAGGGTGCCCTGTGAGGCAGAACGGTCTCGCCCGGCCGCCGTAGAATCGGCGGTCCATAGCTCAAAGGAGATTTTCGTGTCCGAACGCCTGACGCTTCCCGTGCTTGCCCTTCGGGACGTGGTGCTCTTCCCGGGAGTGACGGCGCCGATCGGCGCTGGACGCCCGATGACACTCAAGTCCATCGAGGCGGCGCTCGCGTCGCCCGACAAGTTCGTCTTTGCGGTCGCGCAGAAGGAAAACATCGAGGCCGTCACGGCTGAGGGCCTGCATACGGTGGGTACGCTGGCGCGCATTGGCCAGCTGCAGCGCGGGATGTCCGGCATGCAATTGCTCCTCCACGGCGAACGCCGCGCCATGGCGATGCAATACGTCGAGGAGAACGGTCACCTTGTGGCTGTGGTGCGCTTGATGGAGGACCTGCCACCGGTGAACGCTACCGATGCATCGTTCGTTGCGCTCCACAAGGAGCTGCGCGCTCGCGCAGCAGAGCTGGGCCAGAAGTCAGGACTGCCCGAGGAAGTGGTGCAGCAGGTGCTCAACGGGGTCGATGAACCTGGCCGTTTCGCCGATCTCGTGGCCGGTTATCTCGATCTCTCGACCGGCGAGCGTCAGGGGCTGCTTGAGGCGCTGGCAGTTGATGAGCGACTTCGCCGCGTGCTGGTGCACGTGCAGCGGCAGATCGCCGTCCTCGACGCGCAAGAAGACATCAAGACCCAGGTTCAGGAGGAGCTCGGCGAGCGTCAGCGCGAGATCTACCTGCGGGAGCAGTTGAAGACGATTCGACGCGAGCTCGGTGACGAGGACGACGCGGGGGAAGTGGAGGAACTCGAGCAGCGCCTGGCGGCGCTGGTGTTGAGTGAACAGGCCCGCAAGGAGGTTGATCGCGAGCTTGGTCGCCTGCGCCGAATCGGCCGGGAATCGATGGAGTCGCAGGTCATTCGGACGTACCTCGAGCATGTCGCTGAGCTGCCCTGGAACGAAAGGAGCGAAGGCCGCCTCGAACTCGCCGAGGCCGCCGAGATCCTCGATGCCGATCACTTTGCGCTGAGCGACGTGAAGGACCGCGTGCTGGAGTTTCTCGCGGTGCGCGCCATGCGCCAGCGTCGTGATGGTACGCCGGGAATGCACGGTGCGGCCGATGCGCCGCCGTCGCAGAAGTCGGGCGAGGTACCCGCCAGCCCTGAGGGTGTGATTGCTGGAGCGGCGGAGATTCCGCCACCCGCCGTGGAGGACGTCGAGGAGGCCAGGAAGCGTTCACCGATCCTCCTCTTCGTTGGCCCTCCGGGCGTCGGCAAGACGTCGGTGGCGAAGAGCATCGCGCGCGCGATGGGTCGCAAGTACGTGCGCATTTCGCTTGGCGGCGCGCGGGACGAGGCCGATATCCGCGGCCACCGGCGTACGTATGTCGGCGCAATGCCGGGTCGCATCATTCAGGGGCTCAAGCAGGCCGGCACCAAGAACCCGGTGTTCCTGCTCGACGAAATCGACAAGCTCGGCGTCTCGTTTCAGGGCGATCCCGCTTCGGCACTGCTCGAAGTACTCGATCCAGCGCAGAACGATTCGTTCACCGACCACTATCTCGGACTGCCGTTCGACCTGAGCGAGGTCATGTTCATCGCCACGGCGAACTTCATCCAGAACATTCCTGGTCCGTTGCTCGATCGCATGGAGGTGGTGGAGTTCAGTGGGTACATCGAGGTGGAAAAGGTCTCGATCGCCGAACAGTATCTCGTGCCGCGCCAGGTGCAAGACAATGGGTTGACGCCGGAGCAGATCTCGTTCACGGTGCCGGCGCTCCTCGAACTTGTGCAGCGTTACACCCGGGAATCAGGCGTGCGGCAGCTCGAGCGCGAAATCGGTCGCGTCGCGCGGAAAGTGGCCCGACGGCTCGCCTCGAACGCATCGGAACAAGTGGTCGTTTCGGCAGTCCTGGTGCGCGAGCTGCTCGGCCGGCCCAAGCTGCACCCCGAGGAGAAGTCCGGCGTCGATCAGGTCGGCCTGGCCACAGGCATGTATTACACGCCGCAGGGTGGGGACATCATGTTCGTCGAGGCCTCGACGATGCGTGGCAAGGGCGAACTGGTGCTCACCGGTCAGCTCGGTGACGTGATGAAGGAATCGGCCCGTGCCGCGTGGACGTACGCGCGCTCGCACGCGGCCGCGCTGCACATCAAGGATGAAATGTTCAACCATGATGTGCACATCCATGTGCCGGCCGGTGCGATTCCGAAAGACGGGCCGAGCGCCGGCATCACGATGTCAACCGCGCTGGTGTCGTCGTTGTCCGGCCGCGAGGTGCGGCACGATATCGCGATGACCGGTGAGGTGACACTCCGTGGCCGGGTGCTGCCGATCGGCGGGGTCAAGGAGAAGTTGCTCGGTGCGCTCCGGGCGGGGATCACGCGGGTGATTATTCCGAAGCAGAACGAGCCCGACCTCGACGATCTCCCGGCGGAGGCGCGCAAGCGATTGGAAGTGCACCTTGTCGAGGAACTGGGCGAAGTGCTGGCACTTGCCCTGAAGGACGTGCGGTACACGGAGGGCAAGCTGCTCTTCGGCGATGAGAACCCGCGGGATGTGGTGCCGTTGTCGAGGCATTTTCCGCATTGAACGGACGTTTGCGGCGGGAACGGGTGCGACACATGTGTCGCACCCGTTCA
>JANMSC010000450.1:0-1545 GCA_031388885.1 Gemmatimonadales bacterium
AACGGGCGGCTACGTCCACCGTGGCGATCCTGATGTATTCGACTTGTCGAAGGGCATGCGGTGGGGCCTGGGCGCGCAGTTTCCGACGCGCAGCCCGTTGAAGTTCGTGACCGAGTTCACGGGCGAACGGTTCTCCCCCAATCACGTGACCCGGTTGGGGGCGTTCACCGGAGAAGATGGAAGCATTCCGCCGGTGAGGTCAGACCTGCCGTTGTACGCCGCGTTTCACTTTGGTGCCACGTGGCAGGCGAGCAGCGGATTCTTCGCGGGCGCGGGCCTCAATTGGTCGCCCAACGCGGAAGACCGTGATGACGCCGGTTTCGACAGCGACGACAACTTCGGCACGAAGTTCGGCTGGCAGTTCCGGATCGGCTACCACCCGGGTGTGGCCGGCCGACCGGTCGCGCTGCCACCGCCACCGCCGCCGCCCGCACCGGCCCCGGCTCCCCAGCACACCCTGACCGTGGATGCGCAGTGCAATCCGTGCACGGTTGAAGTGGGTGCGACCTCCAACGTGACGGCGAGCGCGAAGGATTCCATCGGCTGCGTCATTACCTATCGCTGGAGCGCACCGAGCGGCACTTTCGCGAATCCGGCTCAGCAGAACACCGTCTGGACCGCGCCGAACACAACCGGTACGGTGCCTGTGACGGTCACCGGCACCTGCCCGACCGACAACCTGTCGGCCTCGGACACGGTGAACATCCAGGTGGTCGCGCGGCCGGTCAAGATGATCGTCTTCGAGGACGTGTACTTCGACTTCGACCGGTACTCGTTGACCGACGCCGCGCAGCGCATTCTCGCGCAGGCGGTCGAGGCGATGAGAGCCGACCCGACGCTGCGTATCCGGATCGAAGGTCATACCTGCAACATCGGCACGGCCGAATACAACCTGGCGCTCGGCGATCGCCGCGCGCGCTCAGTACAACAGTACCTCTCGTCGAACGGCATCGCGGCCGATCGACTGACGACCGTCAGCTTCGGCGAAGAACAGCCCAAGTTCGACAACTCGCGAGAGGAAACCCGCCGGCTCAACCGCCGCGCGGCCATGACGGTGCAACTCGTCGCCGGTGGCAACTAAGGGGGATTTGTTTATGAATCGCTACGTAAACATCGGCCTGTCTTGCGGAATGGCCGCCTTCATCGGAGCCGCCGCGGCCGATTTGTCGGCGCAAGCCAAGCCTGCAAGCGCGGGACAGACACAGCCTGTGATGGCAGGGACGGTGACGAATCTGGGGTCGGTGCGCATTCCGCGCGCCGTCAAAGCCGACGGCCAGGCACTGGCCGCCGGCACGTATCAGGTGCGCGTCACAGAGACGCCGGCGGCTCCGCCGGCGGCTGGACAGACTCCGCAGTACGAACGCTGGGCGGAGTTCAGTCGCGGTGGCAAGGTCGTCGGACGCGAAGTCGTGACGATCGTGCCAGGGAGTGACATCAAGCAGGTCGCTGATGTGACGCCTCCGCGCCCGGGCGGCGCACGCACGGAAGTGCTCAAGGGCGGCGATTACCTGCGGCTCTGGCTCAACCGCGGCGGCAATCACTACC
>JANMSC010000470.1:0-9877 GCA_031388885.1 Gemmatimonadales bacterium
TACAGCTCCTTCGAATCGACCCAGAGCGCATCGACCTTGTCGCTGAACACGTCGCGAACAAGTGAACGCGTGAGCGATGCTTCGCGGTGCAACAGCGCAGGTGGGCGGCGGACCTGGCCCAGCTTCTTCTTGACCTTGGTCCAGGTGTCGACCAGGGTGGCGATTTCGCGCCGAAAGTGGTCTTCCGTGACGCCCTCCGCCACGGTGCGGACGATGACGCCGCCGGCATCGTGCGGCAACAATCGGGAGACCATCTCGCGCAGCTTCGAGCGCTGCTCGCGATTCTCGATCTTGCGCGAGATGCCGACCTTCGACGCGTACGGCATGTACACCAGAAATCGTCCGGCCAGGGAGATCTGCGCGGTGACGCGACAGCCCTTGGTCGAAATCGGTTCCTTGGTGACCTGCACCGGAAGGGTCTGCCCCTTCTTCAGGATCTCGGAAATGTCGGGCACGGCGCGCCGCGCACCGACTTCGCGACGACCACCGTCACCACGGCGCATGCGAGCCGCTTCTGGCGCGGCCGCGTCGCCGTTGGTGGCGTCAACTGCGGCGTCACCGTCGTCCGCCTCGCCGTCCGCTTCGTCATCGCTGTCTTCTGCGTCCGCAGGGTCGTCGTCGTCTTCGGGCTCGAGCAGATCGGAGGCATGGAGAAACGCGCTTTTCTCGAGGCCGATATCGACAAACGCCGCCTGAATGCCAGGCAGGACCGCTTCTACGCGACCAAGATAGATGTCCCCAATCGTGCGGCTCTGGTCGGGCCGGTCAACTAACAACTCGACGAGTCGGTCGTCCTCGAGTATGGCCACCCGCGTCTCTCGCGGCGTGCCGGAAATCAGGATCTCGCGCTTCACGGAAGTCTCTGGAGCGTGACCCGGGCGGCATGGCCACCCGGCAGGACGCAAGTAAAAGTTGGCGCCGACGCTGAATGTCGGCGACGGATGGCCGGTCCGGTCCCGCATCCCGTCCCGCCCGCTGGCGAAGACTGAGATGCACTTCCGGCGAGAGCCCCGACCGGCACCGGCGCTGACGGGCGGCGGGGGGCGCTGGCGATCGTGACGGATCGCCGACGCCACCGGCCGCACCGGCAAGTGCCGGGAGTCGGGGCTGTCGCGTTGTGGTGTGGAAGCGCATCGAGGAAACGGCGATGACCTGGCGGACTGCACGAACAAGCAGGCATGCCATCCATGACCGCACCACCGGCGCGTGGTCGACGCGATGTGTGACGCTGTCCCGCGGAATGGATGACATGGCATTAACAATATGCCATACCACGACTTGCAACAAGCGACCCGGCTCGGCGTCGTCGTCCTCGGCAACGTCGGGGTAGGTGACGAGCCACGCCTAGCCAGTGACCCGCGAGCATCCGTCGAGGTCTTGGTACGTGGTCGCCATCGAGCGGAGTCGGCGCGTTTCTGGCAGCGCGTCGGTACTTTTCAGCGATTCACACCGATACTTCGCGGGGACAATGAGCCACATCCTACGTTCGACCGTCCGGCGCGTCGGCGCCTTTGCAATGCTCGTCATGGTGGCCTGCAGCGGCGACAGCGGGCCCGGCGCGCCGGCGTCGCTCGAGGTCGTGGCGGGCGCCGGACAGGCCGCCGACGTCGGGACATTGCTGCCGATCGCGCCGAGCGTTCGGGTGCGCGACGCCGAAAGCCGGGCAGTGCCGGGGGTGACGATCCGGTATTCGGTGGTGTCGGGTGGCGGTACCATCACCGGCGATTCGGCGCGGACCGACGCCAACGGCGTGGCACCGCTCGGCAGCTGGCGCCTGGGACAGGCCGCTGGATCGCAGTCGTTGCGCGCCGCGGCCACTGGCACGGCGGTCGAGGTCACAATCACCGCGAACGCGCAGGCCGGGCCGCCGGCTCAGCTGTCGGCGGTGAGTCCGCAATCGTTCGCCGCCCTCGTCGCCGACGCGGTGATGCCGCTGCCGTCGGTCGAGGTGCGCGACGCGTTCGGCAACCTCCTCGCAGGCACCGTGGTGACGTTCACGGTCACCCTCGGCGGAGGAAGCGCGACTGGGACCACGGTGGTGTCCGATGCCGGAGGCGTTGCAACCGTGGGATCGTGGACCCTGGGGCAGGTCGCCGGCCTCAACCGACTCACCGCGCGGGCGGGCACCAACGCGTCGTTCATTTTTGAGGCCCAGGGGCTCGGTGCTGCGCCAACACAGATCGCCGCGACGTCGCCGACCGACCAGGCCGGTGTGTTCAACTTCATCGTACCGAAGATCCCGCGAGTGGTGCTGCGAGATGCGTTCGGCAACCCATCGCCTGGCGTTCCGGTCACCTTCACCCTGCTCGCGGGTGGCGACGCGACCCTCACTGGAGTGCAGGTCACCACCGGGTTTGATGGCGTTGCGGCACCCGGCGATTGGCGGATGGGCTTCGCGGCGGGCAGCACCGTGGAAGCATCCGCGCCGGGGTTCCCGCAACTCCCCACGATCACGTTCCGCGTGACAGCGGTTGCATCACCGTACCTGATCGACGTGCGGTTTGTCACGCCGCCGACACCCGATCACCGTGATGCGTTCGCGACCGCAGGGCTGCGCTGGATGGAGATCATTCGAGGCGACGTGCCCGACGTACAGGTTACGCAGGCGTCGTCGCCGTGCTTCCTCGACACCGGTCCGATCAACGAGCTGGTCGACGACGTCGTGATCTACGCGCTCGTGACGACCATCGACGGTCCGGGTGGCATCCTCGGCCGGGCTGGCTCCTGCATCTCACGTGGCTCGGGGGGGTTCAGCAGCGTCGGCGCAATGGAGTTCGACCAGGCCGACCTGGTCAACCTCCAGCTGAGCAACCGGCTCTTGCCCGTCATCCTGCACGAGATGGGACACGTGCTCGGCATCACGAAGTTTACCTGGCAGCCGAATGGACTGCTCACCGATGCTGGCACCGCCGATCCGATCTTCACCGGAGCCGCCGCCAACGCGGTGTGGCCGACGTTTGCGTTGGGTTACGCGGGCCGGCCGGTACCAGTGCACAATGCCGATGGCGCACAATCTGCCGATTCTCATTGGCGGGAGAGTGTGCTCGGAGACGAACTGATGACCCCGTTCGTCGAGCCGTCGGGCACCTTCATGCCACTCTCACGGCTCACGATCGCCTCGCTGGAGGATCTCGGGTACGTCGTGGACGCGACGAAGGCCGATGCGTTCGCAAGCAACATCAGGGCACCATCAGTGTTGCAAGGCGTCCACGGCGAATTTCTGCTGAACGAGGTCCTGGTTCGACCGCGATTGCAGGTTGATCGAAACGGCAAGATCACGCCGATCAACTGAACGCCGAGGGGAGCTGAGCAATCAGCTCCCCTTGTCGCATCGGTCACAGCCCGCACAACGGCGGAGCGTCTCGCCGAACCATTCCACCAACGCCCTGCGCCGGCATGTTCGCGCGCCGCCGTAGCGTAGCATCACGTCGATCCGGCACTCGGCCTCACGCCGCCGCCGACGCACCGCGCTCCAATCGACCGGGCCACGATCGGGGCGCAGTTCCGCCGCGAGCCGATCGATCGACGCCAGCACCCCCGCTGGTTGCCTCGCCCGCAGCGCGGGGTCTCGCCACACGCCTTCGACAACCCGCTCCGGCGGAAACGTGACGTCGAGCTGGCGTCGTGGCATCATCGCGTCGCCCGGGTGAAAGAACAGCACGCAACGCGCAGCATCGCCATCGCGACCAGCCCGCCCCGCTTCCTGATAGTACGACTCCGGAGTGGACGGGATGGTCCAGTGGGCGACAAGGCGTACAGCTGGTTTGTCGATCCCCATGCCGAACGCGCATGTCGCGACCACCACGCGAACCCGATCAGTGAGAAAGTGTTCGAGCACCGTACGTCGTTCGTGTGCCGTCATGCCAGCATGGTAGGGAGCGACCTCCACGCCGCCTTCGCGCAGGATACGCGAGAGCGAGTCGACGAGGCCACGGGTGGGGGCGTACACGATGGTCGCGCCGCGAGTCGTTCGCACCAGCACGACCAATTTTGCCAGCCGCTCCTCTCGCCCCGACACCGGCACCACGTCAAACCGAAGGTTGGGACGGTCAAATGATCCGACGACCTCGGCGAGCCCACTCTTGAAGCCCAGTGCCGACATGATCTCGCGTCGTACGGCGGGCGTCGCCGTCGCGGTGAGCGCGATGCACTGCGGCGCGCCCAACAGTTGTCGAGCATGCCGCAGCGACCGATAGCTCGGCCGGAAGTCGTGGCCCCATTCCACGATGCAATGGGCTTCGTCGACCGCCAGGCGTGCGATGTGGACGCGGTTCGCAAGCAGCTCGTCGGTCAGCCGGATCAATCGCTCTGGCGACACGTAGAGCAGCTTGAGCATGCCCGCGGCGGCAGCGCGAATGGCATCGCCCTGCTGTCCGGTATCGAGCGTGGAGTTGAGTGCCACCGCCGAGACTCCGCGGCTGCGCAACCCGCCGACCTGATCCTGCATCAGCGAGATCAACGGTGACACGACCAGCGTCACACCGGGCGTCGCAAGCGCCGGCACCTGAAAGCAAACCGACTTGCCACCCCCTGTCGGCAGGACGGCGAGCACGTCGTGGCCGCGCATGACCTGGTCCACCACGCGCGCTTGCAGCGGGCGGAAGTCAGCGTACCCGAAGGTGGACTTGAGGATGTGGCGCGCGAGGGTGAGCGAGGTCGCCATGCGCCAAACAGACACTTCGCCGGGTACGACGCGGCGCAACTTGATGCGCACCACGCCCGACTACTGCGCACCCTACTCGGCCGGCGGTTCGTCCTTCGGGCGGATAAATCGCGGCACGACGAAGCGCACCACGAGGGCTGCCCCGAGCACCCCGAGTGCCGCCCAGGTGAACCGCCGGTCATCCATGGCCACCGCCAGGCCGGCGAGCAACAAGCCGGTCAGCGAGAGCGCGATCCGGATGCGCAGCAGGGGCGTCATGCCAAAAACTCCGCGATGCGACGTCGGAAGTCGTCGGTTGCGCGCGACAGCGCGTTGACCCGGGCGCCAAGGAAGATGCTGTCGTGAAACGACCGACCGTCGAGCTCGGTGAACAGTTGCTTCGTCAGCGCGAACGCGGTCGGACTGGCCGCAGCGAGTCGTGACACCACGTCGGCTGCCTCCGCTTCGAATCGCTCGTCCGCGATCACTCGGCTCACGAGCCCCAACTCGAGCGCCTCCGCCGCCGACACCTGTCGGCCGGTGGCGACGAGTTCAAACGCCCGCTTCTCACCGACCGATCGCCGAAGCATCGTCATCACCATCGCGGGCACGAATCCACGCTCAATCTCCGGGAACCCGAACCGGCTCGATTCCGTCGCCAACACGATGTCGGATGCCATCGCCAGCCCGGCGCCGCCAGCGAGCGCCCGACCGTGCACGACCGCAACCGTGGGCTTCGGAACCTGGCGTAGCGCCAAAAAGATTTCGCCGAGCGCGAGCGCACTGCGCTCGTTCTCCTCGAGCGACTTGTCGGCTGACGCCAACATCTCGTCGAGGTCGGCACCGGCACAAAAGTCCCGGCCGGCCCCGCGCAGCACTACCGCTCGCACATCGGCGTCGAGCTCGGCACGCGCCAGCCCGGCGGCGAGTCCGTCGAGCATGGCCGCATCGATGGCGTTGCGCTTGTCAGGACGGTCGAGCGACAGTGTCAGCACCCCATTGGCGAACGATTCGGTCACGCCACTCACCGCGCCGCCTCGTGAGCCTTCCGCGCCATGCCCCCAGGGACGTCGATTTCCATGCGTAGCAGCGCGGTGGAATACACCTTGCCCTGCGCATCGGTCTTGAGCGACATCGTTCCACCGCCGTCCAGCGCGCCGTGCAGCAGGAAATTGAGCGCATGCAGGTTGGGGAGCTCGAACCGTTCAACCTCGGTGACCATCCCCTTGAAATGCCTCGCCACGCGCTTGCGAGTGACCTCCTTCACCAGCAGCTCGTAGTATGCCGGGCGGAGGGCGATCAGGCCCACGTTGGCGGTGTCGCCCTTGTCGCCGGAGCGTGCGTGCGCCAGATACCTCAGCTGAATCATCGCCATCAGAGCATCTCCACGCGCACGTACGGTTCGATCAGCTCGCGCGCGACCAAGGCAGGCCAGTATGCCACGATCTCCTCAACCTGCGGCCGGCCACCCGCAAATCCGGTCACGCTCGGCGGGCCGGTCAGGACCAACGGAGCAATTTCCCGCGTGAATCGCTCCACGGCATTCTTGTCAGTGCCACGAACACCGACGCGCAGCATGACCTCAGGAATATCCGGATCGGGGCGGCCAGCGAGCGGGCCGTGGGTCGCGTCCACGCCAACGTACTCGGTCAGCACCTGCTCGAACTCGAGCCCAAGCGCGGTGAGGCGACGGCGAAGCACCTTGTTGGCTGCCTGCGCCTTCTCGTACGCCTCGGGCCACGAATACACCAGGGAGCCGATCGCCTTGTACCCGTAGAAGTAGGCCACCGACACCTTGAGCATCTGGGTGCGCGGTGCGCCACGAATCCCGGTGACCTTGACCCGGTTGCGACCGTCCTTGGCGAGTGTGATCGTGGTGAAGTCGGCAATGCCGTCGGGCGTGATGTATGCGTTGGGATCGCCCATCTCGTACACCAGCTGTTCGGTGACGGAGGCAATGTTGACCACGCCACCAGTTCCCTCATGTTTCGTCACGACGAACGTACCGTCGGCTGACGCCTCGACGATCGGGAACCCGACGTTGGCAAGGTCCTTCACCCGGCGCCAGTGCTTGAGCAGGTTACCGCCCGAGCTTTGCGCACCGCATTCGAGGATGTGTCCGGCGATCGTGCCCGCGGCAATCCGGTCCCAGTCGTCAAAGGCCCAGCCGAACTCATGCACCAGCGGCCCGAGGGTCAGGCCAGTGTCGGTCACGCGCCCGGTAATCACCACGTTGGCCCCGCGCTGCAGCGCCTCCACCACCGGTGCCATGCCGAGGTATGCGTTCGCCGAGCGTACCTGATCGCGCACGTCGGCCAGCGGCCGATCGGTGTCCATGTTCGCAAACGCTTCGCCCTCAACCGTCAGCGCGTCGAGTCGTTCGAGCACGTCGTCGCCTTCCACCAGCGCGATGCGCACCTGGTCACCGAGTCCAAGCCGGTTGGCAGTCGCCCGTACGGCCGCAGCACACGCGCGCGGGTTCACCCCGCCAGCATTGGAAATGACGCGAATGCCCTTTGCCGCGATGGTCGGAAGGATCCGCTCCATCTGGGTCACGAAATCGCGGGCATACCCCATGTTCGGGTCGCGTGAGCGCTGCTTCTGCAGAATCGACATCGTCACTTCGGCGAGGTAGTCGAGCACCAGGTAATCGATCTCCCCGCCCTCCACCTGCCGCACCGGCGCTTCGAGCCAGTCGCCCCAGAACCCCTGCCCTGCGGCAATCCGGATCGTATCACGCGCACTCATCGCATCGCCTCCTGCCCATCGAGAACGAACGGGCCGAGGTGCGGCCCGGAATAATTGCCGGTCACGCGCAGCAGGAACGCGAGCATCGCGCGGGTCTCGTCTGGTGTGACGATCGCATCGACGAAGCCACGTGCCGCCGCGTAACGCGCGTCAAGCTGTGCTTCGTAGTCGGCGCGCATCGAGTCGATCGATGCCGCCGTGGTGGCGTCGAGCGGCTGGTTCGCGTGTTGCGCCTTCTGGATCGTCGCACCATGCACGGCCATCACCGCGGACTCGCCCTCCATCACCGCCATGCGCCCGGTGGGCCACGACAGGATGAAGTCGGGGTCAAACCCCTGGCCCGCCATGGCGTAATACCCCGCGCCCGACGCGTGGTTGATGGTCAGCACAATCTTGGGCACCACCGTCGTGGCCATTGCCTCGACGAACTGCGCACCGGCGCGAATGATTCCCTCATGTTCCGCTTCAGGCCCGACCATGAATCCACTGACATCCTGCACGAAGAGGATCGGGATCCGTTGACGGTTGGCGGTGTCGATGAAGAACGCCACCTTCTCGGCACTCTCTGCGTATACGATTCCGCCGAATCGTGGCTTCTCTCCGGCGCGCCCCTTGATGAGTCCGCGCTGGTTGGCGATGACCGCCACCGGCCGGCCGTCGATCCGCGCGTGGCCGCAGAGCATTTCGGCTGCGAGGTCGGGCTGGAACTCGTCGATGGTGCCACCATCGACCAGCGCGGCGAGTACGTCGCGCATGTCATACGACATGCGGTGATCCGCCGGCAGGATGGCGTAGAGCCCTTCAGCAGTCCCGCGTGGCGGTGCCCCGGGTTTCAGCGCCTGCCGAGTCGGTTCGCCGTGTGGCAATCGCTCGATGTAGTCGCGGATGCGCCCGATGCACTCGACGTCGTTGGGCGCCCGATAGTGTGCCACACCGCTGACCCTGGTGTGCGCGCTTGCGCCGCCCAGCGTCTCTCCGTCAACACTTTGGCCAGTTGCCCCCTTCACGAGGTTCGGACCGCCGAGGCCCATGAACGACGTGCCCTCGACCATGAAAATCACGTCCGACAACGCCGGCAGGTAGGCGCCGCCCGCAATGCAACTGCCCATCACCGCGGCGATCTGCGGGACGTGGAGGTAGCGCCGCATCAGCGAGTTGTAGTAGAAGATTCGCGCCGCGCCGTACTGCCCGGGGAACACCCCGTCCTGATAGGGCAGGTTCACGCCGGCCGAATCGACGAGGTACACGATCGGAATCCGCTGGCGCATGGCGACTTCCTGCGCCCGAAGAATCTTGCCAATCGTTTCGGGCCACCATGAGCCGGCCTTCACCGTCGCATCATTGCACACCACGACTACGTCGCGTCCCGACACAACGCCGACCCCGGTGATCACGCCAGCCGCGGGTGCCTCGCCATCGTACCGATCGTACGCAACGAGGAGACCGATCTCGAGCCACGGCGCGCCTGGGTCGAGCAACGTGGCCACGCGCTCGCGTGGAGCCAGTTGTCCCTTGTCGTGCATCCGGGCGACCCGCGTTGACCCACCGCCCGCGCGGAGTGTATCGGCGAGCTGGAGGTACTCCGTCGTGAGCGCACGCAGGCGGGATGTCCGCGCTGCAACCGAGGTGGCGGTCACGTCAGGCTCACGCGCGGAGATTGGTGCGCGCCCAATCCTGGATGTACGCGATCAGCTCACCGGTCGGGGTACCTGGCCCGAACAGCTTGCCGACGCCGAGCCCGAGCAGCGAGTCCATGTCTTCTGCCGGAATGATGCCGCCACCAGTCAGGAGAATGTCGGGCCGCCCCATGTCGACGAGCATGGTTCGTACCCGCGGAAACAGGGTCATGTGCGCACCAGACAGGATTGACAGGCCGACCACATCGACATCCTCCTGGACAGCAGCGGTCGCAATCATCTCAGGCGTCTGGTGCAATCCAGTGTAGATCACCTCCATGCCCGCGTCTCGCAGCGCCGCGGCGACAACCTTGGCGCCACGATCATGACCATCCAGACCGGGCTTGGCCACGAGCACGCGGATCGGCCGGTCGAGTGGTGCGGAATCGGCGACGGCCATCATGGACTGGCCCTCACTTGAAGCGCAGCAATCCGGCGATCCCATCAATCGCGCCGGCTGATTCCACGTCGTATACCACGTCGAGCGCAACGCGTTGGCGCAATGCCTCCTCGATCGCGTCGTCGATGACGTCCACCGTGGGGACCACGTCGCCGTCCTCACGCAGTTCGCGCGCAAGCAGCGCCAACCGACCGCTCGACAGCGACCGGAACCCGGCCACGGCCGCGTCGTCGCGCACCAGGAGCGTCCGCACCTGCCCC
Source organism: Gemmatimonadales bacterium (assembly GCA_031388885.1). Classification (GTDB taxonomy): domain Bacteria; phylum Gemmatimonadota; class Gemmatimonadetes; order Gemmatimonadales; family GWC2-71-9; genus Palsa-1233. The sequence continues at coordinate 9,727 of JANMSC010000470.1, forward strand.
TTGGCCAGCGCACGCAACGTGTCCTTGACGCCGTTGACCGCCCAACCTGTGCCTAGCCCTTCGGCCAGTTCCTCGACGTGACGCACCTCTGACGCGCGGGCGTAGGCCTCTCGCACGTCCATGGTGAGGCGATGCACCGCGGCCGGCGTGG